>NZ_JPOL01000004.1 GCF_000733945.1 Flavimarina sp. Hel_I_48 | reverse complement strand
CATTTTTTCTGGCCTGAAAGATCTTTTCGATCTCCTCGGTATCTATTTTTAGGGTTCCTTGCTTGCTTTCTCGATCCGGCTGGCGGTCCTTTCCATTTCTCCCAGCTTGTCTATCAGCACATTTGCGATCGTATCGATATTGTGTCTTTCCTGTTTTCCCATTTTTTTATCTTGAATTCCCCTGTCCATACTCTGTTTTATCCCGGGGTTGTGGTTCAGCCCTATCTGGGCGATCTTCACGCCCATTTTTGAAAGGCTCATTGTCTTGTGGATCTCGGTCGCCTTTAGGTTTAGCCCCTGGAACTCCACCCTGAAACCTTGCAGTCTGTTACTCTTGTTGATCGTGGGCAGGATCTCGACCCCCTTTGACTTCATCAGCTCCCTGTACGCCTTGAAATCCTTGGGGCGCTGCCGCAGTACCGCTGTATGTTTTTCAAAGATCTGGCTCCTGACCTCCTTTGTGATTTCCTTTTTGGCCGCCTCGACTTCGCGCGCCCTGGTAAGCCCATTTCCCGTGCGATCTGGTCTGCCTTTGTCTGCGATTCCTTGGAGATCCAACTGTCCTTGTAGGCCTTGCCGTTACTGTCGATCCGGTTCACGAACAGGTGCAGGTGCGCATGGTTCCGGTCGGTATGCTTGACAATGATCGCCTGGTGCTTTTCAAGGTTCATCTTTTTTAGGAAACTGTCGGAAATGGCCTTGAAGTCCTCGTTCGATAATTTTTGGCCGTCTTTGGGTTCCGGGCTGAGCACAAAGCTCAGGTCGTTGTTTTCTGCCCTGGTGTTAAGGTTCTGGAAGATTCGGAACTCCCCCTTGATCTCCGCGCCGGTGTCGCCCACCACAAAACGTTTGTCTATGATCTCGGCACCGTCCTTTTCCAGTGCGTAGTTGATGCCGGCACCCCCGTGCGCTATGCTCTTTGCCCTGGCTATCATTGGAGTTTTTTTAGGTGTTCCTTTATTTCTGCAGCTGCAGTCTTTACCTCTGCCGCAAACCGGCTGTCCCTGTCCTTCAAAAGGTTGGAAATGGACGTGAAATTGTTGTGGTACGTGGTGAGCATCCGGTAGATCTCCAGTTCCTCGTCCGTCAGTTTATAGCCCATTTTTTGGCCGAGTGCGGAAGCTCTGCAGAAAGCCGAAGCTGAAAGGCCGGAATCCGCGGCCTTTTTCTCTATGATCGCCTTTTCGAGTGGCGAGCACCTGAACCTTAAGACCTCTTTTTTGTTCATTCGAATCCTATTTTAATTTTTGACCAACGGGAGAAAATCAAGAGGCCTTTGGAGGTATAATTTAGGAGCATCGCGTATAAATTGTAGCTACAAAGGCACCTCTTGAAAATATCAACAGACCGAACAAAGGAAAAAACTCTGTTATCCGCTGTCCCATGGTTTAAATATCGGATTTTTTAAGGGAAAACGATCTTTCTCAGCTGTTATATTTTTGCGCTCGGTATATTTGTTCCGTACACATTTTCATCCATGAAAGAAAAACTAGAACACAAAGGTTATTTCGGCACCGTGCAATTCAGTACCGATGATAAGGTATTTTTTGGAAAGATCCAGGGGATAAATGACCTGATACTTTTCGAGGGTAAATCTGTTTCTGACCTGGAAAAAAGTTTTGTTGAGTCGGTGGAGGATTATCTGAAAACCTGTAAAGAGATAGGAAAGGAGATTGTTAAAAACGGACAGCCCGAACGGCTGATGCCAGACTTTTTTGACGATGAAAATCATTCTGAGTGGACGTGGTGACCTTTGCGTACGGGTAATTCGAACCTCTATTTGTGGAGAAATTAATTTCTCCACAAATAGAGGTTTTACATTTACAGGCTGTTGCTTTTTGATAGTTCTGACATAAAACTACGCTACACTGTTCTAAAGTTTAGGTAAAATCCTGTCTCCCGATAATGGCCATTATTTCTACTTCTTCCAGAACCCTGTAATAAATCGTATCTGATTTGAAATTGCAGCTTCTATATCCAGGTTTGATATGTTCTGCAGAGATAAATTGATAAGGGTTTTCTGCTATCCGCTCAAAATGTTCAATTAGGCCAAAATAATATTTAGTTGCCTGATCGACCCCGAACCTTCCCATTCCGTAATGATAGATCCTTATTAGATCTTCTTCGGCCTCGAGCCTTAGCCTATAGGTCATTTTACTTTCCGCTTTGGGCTATGGCAAGTATTTCTTCCGGGGTGCGGTTTGAAAAACCACGCTGTTCCGACCGTTCCAGTTTGGTCCTGATCCAATCAATTTTTCTTTGTTGGCCCCTGGCCTGCCGAATTAGGTCGTTTACAAGTTCGCTTTTACTGGAATATTCCTTGCTGGTTACCTGTTCTCGTAACCACTGGTCGTTTTTCTCATTGACCGAAAAGCTTTGTCGTGCCATAATAAAATAATTTGGTGCAAATATAACACGGAAACGAACCAAAGAATGCCCTCAAGATGTTTTTGTTACAGTTTTTCAAGCCAATCATCCAGGTTTTCTATCCTTTCCGATTTTCCGTTGCGAGTCTCTTCAATAGCTGTTTTCGTGGCATTGTTGGGGATATTTCCGACATTTTGGTATAGTATTTTTTCGATGTAATTGTTCAGGCTTGTTTTATCTGCCCTGGCTTTTTCTCTAAGTGCTTCCAGAAGGTCGCCATTTAATCGAACTGCGGTTTGGATTTTTGAATTCATGATAGACCAGGCTTAATAATGCCCCTTCAAAGAATGGATTTCTATTGTTTCTTTCTCTTCGAGGACCTTGTAGATAATGCGGTGTTCCTTGTTGATGCGCCTTGACCAAAAACCGGAAAGATCGTACTTTAGGGCTTCCGGTTTTCCGATGCCGGAATAGGGGGTGCCCTCAATGTCAGTTACCAGCTTTGTTATTTTATTCTGGATCGCCGGGTCTCCCTTTTTTTTCCAGTACGAAAGATCCTTCAGCGCTTTTTTGGTATAATTCACTTCCATAGATCCTCCGTCTTGATGGAGGTTAGCATACCCTGTTCTGCTTCGCGTTCGCTTTCTTTGATTTTGGCGACAAAACTGGGGTCGTATGGGCTTTCTTCCGAAGCCTCAAAGGGAATTTTCAGGGCATTTAGGAATGCCTTGACCGTTTTCAGCTGTTGCTGATCCTCTGGATGAATTTTCAATGTTCCCATTTTATACATGTTTTGATGTAAATATACTGAGAATGATGCAAAAATAGGATCAGTTCAAAAAACGCATTTTAAAGGCCTCTAAGCGCTCCTTTTATTTCTGACTTAGAATTTGGCGAAAGACATGAAAAACGCTCTTAGGGATAAAAAAAACCGTAAATTTTCGCGCCAGTTTGCCTGCGCTCTGCTTTTCACATTCGTTTTTCGTTTTCTTTTCACTCCGCAGATTTTTTTTTGGTTCCTCCCGCAAGAGTCGATTTTTCCTTTTTCCTTTAATCATCTCTAAAACGTTTTTTTTAATTATTTTAAATACTTTACTACTTTAGGGGTCTGCAACTTGTTGATTTCCAGTACCGCAAAAGGTCGAAAAAACAGTTTTTATAAGCGAAAAAACAGTTTTTATAAGCGAAAAAACAGTTTTTATAAGCGAAAAAACAGTTTTTATAAGCGAATTCTTATGTTTTATTAAACAGACTGTTTTTTTTATCTGTTTTTATATATATTTGCAATTCAGCAAGATAGCGTTTATGAAAGATTTATCAGTGTTTAGTGATGCACAGGTGCACGGCTTTAAGGAAAAAAGAATAATGCAGCATAACGCTATTACTTCAGGGAGATATGATTTCTCGGCCTGCCAGCTAGATATTTTGTTCATGCTCTTGGCTTCGCTGACCCAAAAAGAGCTGCAGTATAGGATCACCGCTAAGGATATAGAATTAATCACTGGGAGAGCCTGGAACTATGCTCAGCTCCGTAAGGCCACTGAGGAAATCGGCAATCGTATGTTCGAGGTCGATATAAAGCAGGACAACGGCAAAATGATCTACCGCCAGATGTGGCTCTTTCAACAGGTAGATTACCTTGAGGGGCAGGGAGCATTTGAGGTTATGATTTCCGAACCGGCCAAGCCTTACTTTTTTGAACTAAAGAATTCATTTACCTCGATCCAGTTGAAGTCTGTTCTGGCCTGTTCTTCGAAATACGCTAAGCGCCTATACACTTTAGCCTGTCAATGGCGGTCGGTTGGTCGACAGGTTTATGAAATTGAAGAGCTGAAAAGGATGCTTGGAATGATCGATAAAAAAGGAAATGAGCAGTACAGGCAAATTGGTCAGTTTAAAAAAGATGTTTTAGACATTGCCAAGGAACAGATCAATGCCAATACCGATTTGAAATTTGATTACAAACTTCATAAAAAAGGGCGCTCTTTCAAGGTTATAGAGATATTTATAGATATAAGTGCAAACTTCCAGCTCCAGATAGACTTCCAAAAACCGATAGCTGAACAAAAAGATATAAAATATATTATGTCCTACGGTCTGACCGAAAAACAGGCCACCCAAATAGCCGAAAACGAAAAAATCGAAAACTTTAAATCACTAATTGATGAGTTAAACCAAAAGGTTAGGAAAGGGGATTTAAAAGTGGATAATTCAAGGGGCTATATTGTTGGGGTCTATAAGAAAAAAGGGGTGATCTCATCAATGTAAAAAAATGAAAGATCAGTACACTATAAAGGAATTGGCCGACAAGCTAAATGTAAGTACCCGAACCGTTGAAAGGTACTTGCAAGGCCTATACACAAAGGAAAACAATAAAATTGTAATCCCTTTGGATGTGGTCAATCTGCTGGAAGTCCGACACAAGTCCGACACAAACACCGACACAAGTCCGACACAGAAATATGATGTAATTGAGGCCTTTACAAATGAGGAATATCAAGAGTTTCAAAAAAGGTTGATAGAGTACCCTATCCTGCAAAGGGATCTGGAATATCACCGCGAATCGGCAAAAAGTCACCAACGCCAGATGGAATTAATTTTGCGAAATTTGGAACAGCGGAATTTTATTGAAGCAAGCGACAAAAAACTAAAAGAATAGTAGACGTACTGGTTTTATTCACACGTTACCAAACATTTAAAAAAAGATTTAGTGAGTAGGAATAATAGCAGTTGTGGACTTTTATCTCTAGCATTTTTTATAATGTTCGTTATAATTTCAGCATTTACAGGAAATCTTGAATATTTATACTTCCTTGTTGGGATTTTCGCTATTCTATTTGTTATCGTCGCAATTGGGGATTTTAATTCATCAAAAAAGAAATCAAAATTTGAGGATAGTAAATCTTTAGATTTAAATCTAAGTAATAAGCCTTTGGTTCGGGAAGACCCTATAAAACTCAAACAAAAACCATACATTATAACAGAGAAATTTATCGGTGGCCAAATCAAGGGAGTAATACTTCCCAAAGAAATAGCTATACTGACAAAGATAAAAAGCATCAAATTATTCTCTAAAAATGAAATAGAAATTTCAAAATTTATAAATCAGAATTCTGATTTGTATTGTATAGAGTTAGACGGGCCGTTTTGGCTAGAAAATGAACTCGAAAAGAAAAATCAATTAACTATAGTTCATATCAAAAAGAATGATAAAATTGAACCTTTTCTAGAACATTTATCAAAACAAACCGAACTAAAATATTTGAGCATTATCCATAACTCCAAAATGGATTTAAAATGCTTTCTGCCATTGCTCAAAAATGTTACTGAATTTACACTTGATTGCTTGATAAATGAATTTCCAACTGATTTATTGAGAAATGAAAAGCTACAATCCTTAAATCTTTCAAACAATAAAATTCAGAAAATTTCAATTGAGCATTTTGATGAGAGAATCTTAAAAAACACAAACCTCAAAACATTGAATTTGTCGGGAAATAGATTAAAGACGATACCATTAAAACTCTTTGATTTAAAATCCTTAGATAATGTTATACTAAACAACAACCCAATAAGAGCAAGGAATATAAAAAGATTATATAAAGACTACCGCAATCGAGTAACATTGGACAGCGGACAATACGAAATCATTTTTAGACGCTTTCATCCCACTTCTTGGCTCTTAATAAAGATTGTTTTCTCAATAGCTTTCGTAGCTATTCCTTACATGGTATTTGATAGTGCAGGATTATCAATTATATTTTTTGCTTTTGTGGTAATTGCATGGAAAACTTAATTCATAAATTTCAAAACAAACAACAGTATTATGAATCCAATAACAGAAATTGTAATCCCTTTTGATAATGCTAAAGCACTTCAAGAAAATATCGATAGGCATATTTCGGATATGGATGAATTGATTAAAATACTGAATGGGGTTAAGGCAACTCCAATGGGTGGAAGCTTTTTTTACAATTGTGCGGATACAAAAGGACCTTGCGACTATAAAGAAAATGCGTCAGTCTGTGTGCATCCAAGACAAATAACATCAATTAGACCAAAGGATTACGAAATTCTCTATGGAAACACAACACTTAAAGTATTGGCTGAATTATATGTCGCAATGAAAAAAATGGATATGAATTACCCTATCCTATTTCCAGTAAATTTTGATAATACGAATTCTTACACGGACTTTCATAATAGAATCTCAGGAATAAAACTATATTTTGAACCTGAAATTGACGAAAAAGTAGCGCCACATATAAATATGATTAACCATTTAACTAGCTTGAAAATAATTCTAAAACAGAATTTAACGGATATTTTTGAAGGCTATTTTCACCATGTTGAGACTTTAAGAGAAAGCTATGGATAATTCGTTCGTTTATTAAAATTTAATCCTACTACAGCTGCTCATAATGGTCGGCTCTTGTTCCCTGCAGTTCATACTGATCCGTTTTCTTCAAGCGCAAGGGGATAGCTAAATAGAAAATAAAAAGCAAGTCCTAAGATTTATTTTCATTATATATTTCCTGTTCTGTAAAACGCTTATTTACTAGTGTTGAAAGCTTGTCCTTACTGATTTTTAGGTCCAAGTCTCCGTTTTTTTCCAGTTCCAGGATAAATTCGGTAATACTGCTGATCGTATGCATATCTATTGTTTTAGTTTGTTGTATTCCTGCTCAAAATATTGCGCTTCAAATTTTTTAAGTTCATAATCTTCTGCCTTGTTCCAGGCGTAGAAAATAGATCCCATAGAAAGTAGAACAAGACCACCTATAATGCCCCAAACCCAATTGGGTACCCTTATACTGTTTTTGCTCCTTGCTGCTCTCAATTCGTCTAAAATGGCATTTTCCTCATTTTTTCTGGCCTGAAAGATCTTTTCGATCTCCTCGGTATCTATTTTTAGGGGTTCCTTGCTTGCTTTCTCGATCCGGCTGGCGGTCCTTTCCATTTCTCCCAGCTTGTCTATCAGCACATTTGCGATCGTATCGATATTGTGTCTTTCCTGTTTTCCCATTTTTTTATCTTGAAATTCCCCTGTCCATACTCTGTTTTATCCCGGGGTTGTGGTTCAGCCCTATCTGGGCGATCTTCACGCCCATTTTTGAAAGGCTCATTGTCTTGTGGATCTCGGTCGCCTTTAGGTTTAGCCCCTGGAACTCCACCCTGAAACCTTGCAGTCTGTTACTCTTGTTGATCGTGGGCAGGATCTCGACCCCCTTTGACTTCATCAGCTCCCTGTACGCCTTGAAATCCTTGGGGCGCTGCCGCAGTACCGCTGTATGTTTTTCAAAGATCTGGCTCCTGACCTCCTTTGTGATTTCCTTTTTGGCCGCCTCGACTTCGCGCGCCCTGGTAAGCCCCATTTCCCGTGCGATCTGGTCTGCCTTTGTCTGCGATTCCTTGGAGATCCAACTGTCCTTGTAGGCCTTGCCGTTACTGTCGATCCGGTTCACGAACAGGTGCAGGTGCGCATGGTTCCGGTCGGTATGCTTGACAATGATCGCCTGGTGCTTTTCAAGGTTCATCTTTTTTAGGAAACTGTCGGAAATGGCCTTGAAGTCCTCGTTCGATAATTTTTGGCCGTCTTTGGGTTCCGGGCTGAGCACAAAGCTCAGGTCGTTGTTTTCTGCCCTGGTGTTAAGGTTCTGGAAGATTCGGAACTCCCCCTTGATCTCCGCGCCGGTGTCGCCCACCACAAAACGTTTGTCTATGATCTCGGCACCGTCCTTTTCCAGTGCGTAGTTGATGCCGGCACCCCCGTGCGCTATGCTCTTTGCCCTGGCTATCATTGGAGTTTTTTTAGGTGTTCCTTTATTTCTGCAGCTGCAGTCTTTACCTCTGCCGCAAACCGGCTGTCCCTGTCCTTCAAAAGGTTGGAAATGGACGTGAAATTGTTGTGGTACGTGGTGAGCATCCGGTAGATCTCCAGTTCCTCGTCCGTCAGTTTATAGCCCATTTTTTGGCCGAGTGCGGAAGCTCTGCAGAAAGCCGAAGCTGAAAGGCCGGAATCCGCGGCCTTTTTCTCTATGATCGCCTTTTCGAGTGGCGAGCACCTGAACCTTAAGACCTCTTTTTTGTTCATTCGAATCCTATTTTAATTTTTGACCAACGGGAGAAAATCAAGAGGCCTTTGGAGGTATAATTTAGGAGCATCGCGTATAAATTGTAGCTACAAAGGCACCTCTTGAAAATATCAACAGACCGAACAAAGGAAAAAACTCTGTTATCCGCTGTCCCATGGTTTAAATATCGGATTTTTTAAGGGAAAACGATCTTTCTCAGCTGTTATATTTTTGCGCTCGGTATATTTGTTCCGTACACATTTTCATCCATGAAAGAAAAACTAGAACACAAAGGTTATTTCGGCACCGTGCAATTCAGTACCGATGATAAGGTATTTTTTGGAAAGATCCAGGGGATAAATGACCTGATACTTTTCGAGGGTAAATCTGTTTCTGACCTGGAAAAAAGTTTTGTTGAGTCGGTGGAGGATTATCTGAAAACCTGTAAAGAGATAGGAAAGGAGATTGTTAAAAACGGACAGCCCGAACGGCTGATGCCAGACTTTTTTGACGATGAAAATCATTCTGAGTGGACGTGGTGACCTTTGCGTACGGGTAATTCGAACCTCTATTTGTGGAGAAATTAATTTCTCCACAAATAGAGGTTTTACATTTACAGGCTGTTGCTTTTTGATAGTTCTGACATAAAACTACGCTACACTGTTCTAAAGTTTAGGTAAAATCCTGTCTCCCGATAATGGCCATTATTTCTACTTCTTCCAGAACCCTGTAATAAATCGTATCTGATTTGAAATTGCAGCTTCTATATCCAGGTTTGATATGTTCTGCAGAGATAAATTGATAAGGGTTTTCTGCTATCCGCTCAAAATGTTCAATTAGGCCAAAATAATATTTAGTTGCCTGATCGACCCCGAACCTTCCCATTCCGTAATGATAGATCCTTATTAGATCTTCTTCGGCCTCGAGCCTTAGCCTATAGGTCATTTTACTTTCCGCTTTGGGCTATGGCAAGTATTTCTTCCGGGGTGCGGTTTGAAAAACCACGCTGTTCCGACCGTTCCAGTTTGGTCCTGATCCAATCAATTTTTCTTTGTTGGCCCCTGGCCTGCCGAATTAGGTCGTTTACAAGTTCGCTTTTACTGGAATATTCCTTGCTGGTTACCTGTTCTCGTAACCACTGGTCGTTTTTCTCATTGACCGAAAAGCTTTGTCGTGCCATAATAAAATAATTTGGTGCAAATATAACACGGAAACGAACCAAAGAATGCCCTCAAGATGTTTTTGTTACAGTTTTTCAAGCCAATCATCCAGGTTTTCTATCCTTTCCGATTTTCCGTTGCGAGTCTCTTCAATAGCTGTTTTCGTGGCATTGTTGGGGATATTTCCGACATTTTGGTATAGTATTTTTTCGATGTAATTGTTCAGGCTTGTTTTATCTGCCCTGGCTTTTTCTCTAAGTGCTTCCAGAAGGTCGCCATTTAATCGAACTGCGGTTTGGATTTTTGAATTCATGATAGACCAGGCTTAATAATGCCCCTTCAAAGAATGGATTTCTATTGTTTCTTTCTCTTCGAGGACCTTGTAGATAATGCGGTGTTCCTTGTTGATGCGCCTTGACCAAAAACCGGAAAGATCGTACTTTAGGGCTTCCGGTTTTCCGATGCCGGAATAGGGGGTGCCCTCAATGTCAGTTACCAGCTTTGTTATTTTATTCTGGATCGCCGGGTCTCCCTTTTTTTTCCAGTACGAAAGATCCTTCAGCGCTTTTTTGGTATAATTCACTTCCATAGATCCTCCGTCTTGATGGAGGTTAGCATACCCTGTTCTGCTTCGCGTTCGCTTTCTTTGATTTTGGCGACAAAACTGGGGTCGTATGGGCTTTCTTCCGAAGCCTCAAAGGGAATTTTCAGGGCATTTAGGAATGCCTTGACCGTTTTCAGCTGTTGCTGATCCTCTGGATGAATTTTCAATGTTCCCATTTTATACATGTTTTGATGTAAATATACTGAGAATGATGCAAAAATAGGATCAGTTCAAAAAACGCATTTTAAAGGCCTCTAAGCGCTCCTTTTATTTCTGACTTAGAATTTGGCGAAAGACATGAAAAACGCTCTTAGGGATAAAAAAAACCGTAAATTTTCGCGCCAGTTTGCCTGCGCTCTGCTTTTCACATTCGTTTTTCGTTTTCTTTTCACTCCGCAGATTTTTTTTGGTTCCTCCCGCAAGAGTCGATTTTTCCTTTTTCCTTTAATCATCTCTAAAACGTTTTTTTTAATTATTTTAAATACTTTACTACTTTAGGGGTCTGCAACTTGTTGATTTCCAGTACCGCAAAAGGTCGAAAAAACAGTTTTTATAAGCGAAAAAACAGTTTTTATAAGCGAAAAAACAGTTTTTATAAGCGAAAAAACAGTTTTTATAAGCGAATTCTTATGTTTTATTAAACAGACTGTTTTTTTTATCTGTTTTTATATATATTTGCAATTCAGCAAGATAGCGTTTATGAAAGATTTATCAGTGTTTAGTGATGCACAGGTGCACGGCTTTAAGGAAAAAAGAATAATGCAGCATAACGCTATTACTTCAGGGAGATATGATTTCTCGGCCTGCCAGCTAGATATTTTTGTTCATGCTCTTGGCTTCGCTGACCCAAAAAGAGCTGCAGTATAGGATCACCGCTAAGGATATAGAATTAATCACTGGGAGAGCCTGGAACTATGCTCAGCTCCGTAAGGCCACTGAGGAAATCGGCAATCGTATGTTCGAGGTCGATATAAAGCAGGACAACGGCAAAATGATCTACCGCCAGATGTGGCTCTTTCAACAGGTAGATTACCTTGAGGGGCAGGGAGCATTTGAGGTTATGATTTCCGAACCGGCCAAGCCTTACTTTTTGAAACTAAAGAATTCATTTACCTCGATCCAGTTGAAGTCTGTTCTGGCCTGTTCTTCGAAATACGCTAAGCGCCTATACACTTTAGCCTGTCAATGGCGGTCGGTTGGTCGACAGGTTTATGAAATTGAAGAGCTGAAAAGGATGCTTGGAATGATCGATAAAAAAGGAAATGAGCAGTACAGGCAAATTGGTCAGTTTAAAAAAGATGTTTTAGACATTGCCAAGGAACAGATCAATGCCAATACCGATTTGAAATTTGATTACAAACTTCATAAAAAAGGGCGCTCTTTCAAGGTTATAGAGATATTTATAGATATAAGTGCAAACTTCCAGCTCCAGATAGACTTCCAAAAACCGATAGCTGAACAAAAAGATATAAAAATATATATGTCCTACGGTCTGACCGAAAAACAGGCCACCCAAATAGCCGAAAACGAAAAAATCGAAAACTTTAAATCACTAATTGATGAGTTAAACCAAAAGGTTAGGAAAGGGGATTTAAAAGTGGATAATTCAAGGGCTATATTGTTGGGGTCTATAAGAAAAAAGGGTGATCTCATCAATGTAAAAAAATGAAAGATCAGTAAACTATAAAGGAATTGGCCGACAAGCTAAATGTAAGTACCCGAACCGTTGAAAGGTACTTGCAAGGCCTATACACAAAGGAAAACAATAAAATTGTAATCCCTTTGGATGTGGTCAATCT
>NZ_JPOL01000002.1:910000-1052500 GCF_000733945.1 Flavimarina sp. Hel_I_48 | reverse complement strand
CAAATAACCATAAATCACAATTGTTTTATTTAAATATGGTTTTAAGTCAAATGACAACAGTCTATTATCTGGTACTTCTCTCAACAATATAAAAGGGCTAAATAAAGGGAATCCTAGGATTTCAAGTTGATCAAAGGCTTCTTCCAGAGAAGTGATTTCAAATTTTGGCAAAACGAAATCACGTATGGAGACTTTAAAGAATTGCTGTTGTAGTTCGTTTTTCAATGTGTTATTTTCTCTATAATGCGCTTCCCACAGAAGATTGCGCTTGTCAGAACGAATGCTTCTAAATGCATTTATACGAATTAACAAATCCAACTGTTCTATACTCAATGGAACACGCTCAATGAGATCATCTAAACTTGAGAATTTTCCAAACTGTCTTGAATTAATGATTTTAATTATAGTTTTTTTCTCTAATTGTTGAATGTGCTGAAAGCCCAAGTAGATATTCTTGCCTATAATTATAGTTTGTATTTCGCTTATATTAATACAAGGCGCGTTGATTGTACCTCCTTTCATTTTAGCTTCGTGGACGTAAGTTTCCATATTATAGAAGCCACCACCATTATTAATTGTCGCAACTATATATTCTAATGGAAAATAGCATTTCAAATAAAGGCTTTGATAGCTTTCTACAGCATAAGAGGCTGAATGTCCTTTAGCAAATGCATAACCGGCAAAACTTTCAATCTGACGCCATACGTCTAATATCATTTCTTCAGGTTCCCCTTTTTTTAGGCAATTGTCAATAAACTTCTGTTTCACTGCCTGAAATTCTTCTCGGGACCTATATTTTCCGCTCATTCCACGCCTTAAAACATCAGCTTCACCAAGATCAAGATCAGCGTAATAATGTGCTACCTTGATCACATCCTCCTGATAAACCATCACTCCATAGGTATCTGGCATAATATCCCAAAGTACGGGATGGGCTTCTTTACGTTTTTCCGGGTTTATATGTCTTAAAATATATTCGCGCATCATGCCGCTTTTTGCTACACCAGGTCTAATAATTGAACTTGCAGCTACAAGCATTTGATATTCATTCACGCCCAGTTTTTGTAAAAGCATGCGCATCGCAGGCGATTCAACATAAAAACAGCCTATACAATCTGCCCGCGCAATCATCGCATTTATCTTATCGTCATCAAATAAAGGTTGTGTATCGTGAATATCTAATAATGTTACATCTGGATGATTTTCTTTAATAATCGCTATCGCATCTTTTATTTTTCCCAGACCTCGCTGGCCCAAAATGTCGAATTTATAAAGTCCCACGTCTTCTGCAATGTGCATATCAAACTGTACTGTGGGAAAGCCCTTAGGTGGTAAATGAGTTGCTGAAAAATAATGAATGGGTCTTTCTGAAATTAAAATTCCACCAGCGTGGATGCTTAGATAATTGGGCTTTTCAAATAAATAGGCAGCGTATTTAAGCACTAATTTAGACAGTTCATCTAGTTTGTTCATGTCATATTTCCCGTTGCTCAATTTGTCAATTTCATATTTCGGTATACCGAAAACCTTACCCAGTTCCCTAACTGCGCCGCTGTGTTTAAAAGTTACATAAGATCCCAGTAAAGCTGCCTGACCTTTTTTACCAAATTCCTCAAATATGAATCTTGTTACATCTTCACGGTCCCAGGTAGAAAAATCAATATCAAAATCAGGTGGATTAATACGATAAAGATTCATAAAACGTTCAAAGTAGAGATCAAGTGCTATAGGGTCTACATCTGTTATGCCCAGTAAATAGGCAACAATACTATTTGCACCGCTACCGCGACCTACATGGTAATAACCTTTATTTTGAGCATATTGAATAATTTTCCAATTGATAATAAAAAAGGAAACAAAGTTTTTTTGCTGTATAAGATCAAGCTCTTTGACAAGGCGATCCTTTATATCTTGAGTGATCACTTTATAGCGTCTGGGTAATCCTTCCTCACATAGTTGCACTAATTTTTTATAATCTAATGCGTCGCTACCTTCTACGGTTTTTAAGTTTTGTGAAGGTTTGTCTTTCGAAAAATCGAATGAAATAGAACATAAATCGGTCAATTTTTGGGTGTTTTCAAGTATATATGGGAAGTCAATAAAGGTTTTTTCAAGAAGGTATTGTTCCACAAAACGTTCATCAAAATCTGCCTGTTGCTCTTTGGCAAGTTTGCTCAATAGTTCATTATTATCTATCGCACGCAGCAAACGGTGTATGTTGTAGTCGCGCTTATCGCGAAAGCTCACCGCATGTAAAAACACCAGTTTTTCAGCAAAATCACTATACCTTGAAAATCGAAGTTTACGCAGATTTTTGATTGAAATGCCTATAAATTCATTTTTGGCCAATGTACTCAAGTCTAATTCCAGCGCTTTTTCAAAAGGGTAGATCACAAAAGCATTCTCAAAAACCGGTGCTTTTTCCGGAAAATTGGCTTTTTTGTGTAAATAAATAGACAAAAAATTATTGATTTCAAGAAAGCCATCATTGTTTCTGGCCAAAATCACGTAGCATTGTTTGATCCCATTTCTAAAATCGACACCTAAAATAGGTTTTATGGTAAGATCTGCAGCTTTGCGCACAAAGCTTAGACACGCAGAAGTATTGTTGATGTCTGTAAGCGCAAGGGTTTCGCAGCCATATTTAATGGCCAAATTCAATAATTCTTCTTCAGACATTGTGCCGTAGCGCAAGCTAAAATAAGAGTGGCAATTGAGGTACATAATTAAAAGTTTTCCCCACCTGGCCTCCCCGAAGGGGAGGAGTCTCGCTTGTGCATAAATCGTGAGCGGGAGTTTTTTTGTTCCCTCACTTTGGGAGGGTTAGGGTGGGAATTATTGATGACGATGCGCCAGCACTATGGGTGGTTGACCATTAAAAGGATTTCCCTGATTACCTATTGTTCGCGCGCCTTCACCCATGGCAGCTGCTCGCATGATACTTCGGTCACCGTAACGTAGCCTTACGGTATCCATAGCTTTATAAAGATTTACGGTTCGGTTTGTATTTTCAAAAAGATCGATCTGGTAATGCCCTTGCGTAAGGCCGCTAAAACGTACACCTACCAGGCGTATAAGCAACCTGCGGTTGTACAATTTTTCAAAAAGCTCCATTACCTGAGGTATCAAATTATGGTCTGCCGCTGTATAGGGGATTTTTAGTTGTTTGGAGTACGTTTGAAAATCTGAATAACGAACTTTCACGGTAATACAAGATGTCAATTTGTTGCCACGCCTTAGCTGAAATGCGAGATTTTCTGCCATGGCATGAATGGTGGTTTTTAATTTTTGAATATCTGTGGTATCCTGCCCATACGTGCGTTCACTGGAGATAGACTGTCGCTCGTGATACGCTACAATAGGTGAATTATCAATGCCATTGGCACGTTCCCAGATCACACGGCCATTTTTGCCAAATACAGAAATCATCATTTCTACCGGCATTTGCTGAACCAGTGACACTTTTTTTACGCCCAGGTTACAAAAAGTCTGAAAGGTTTTTTGCCCTACCATGGGCAGTTTTTTAATGGAAAGAGGAGCTAAAAATATTTTTTCAAAACCGTTGTCTATTTTGAGTTGGTCATTAGGCTTCGCTTCATTTGTTGCCACTTTAGACACCGTTTTATTTGCCGAAAGTCCAAAGGAAATAGGTAGGCCAGTTTCCTTGATTACTTTGCTGCGCAGTTCAGAAGAAAATTTATAACAACCAAAAAATTTATCCATACCTGTAAGATCCGCATAGAATTCATCTACGCTTGCTTTTTCGAGTACAGGAACTTCTCGTTGGATTATTTCGGTAACATCTTTAGAATATTTGGTGTAGGTAGATGCATTGCCGCGTATGTAAATCCCTTGTGGGCATAACTGCCTGGCCAATTTGATAGACATTCCAGAATGAACGCCATAAGACCTGCTCTCATAACTTGCAGCACTTACCACACCACGATCTCCAGTGCCGCCCACTATGACTGGTTTGTTATTAAGGCTACTATCCATTTTACGTTCACATGAGACAAAAAAGGTATCAAGATCAAGGTGAAGAATCGTTCTTTTCATAAAATTAGGAATATTTACAAAATTATGGAATTATTCCTAATTACAATATTCAAGAACGAACTTTAACGGAATAAGACAGGTGTTAAATATGAACTATTTTTTGTTATAGGTTTTAAAACTATTTAAAAAGGCTGAGATTGTAAATAGTTACCTGGAAGAAGAATCTAGGAAGTTCTTAAATAAAATGCTTTAGAAGCGTGGATTTATATAAAACGAATTAATTAAACGTTTTATATCAGTTTCTTTCCTTCAATGCTAATGGGAGAGCCTTCCATACATTGTAAAGAATCTGGTATTTGTTTACTTAAACTAGAGAAAGCTTTGCCGTATAATTGCCCAAAGTCAATTTCAATGCTGTGATTTATCACTTCATAAGCTTCCCATTGAGGATGGCGAACTTCATACTCAACGGTTTTATTTTCATCTTTTTTGCTATATCCCCAGTAATGTTCAGTAATGAATTCTGTTTTGCTGCCAGATTCAAATGGTTTTGAAATATTTTCGGTCGTAAGGGCAATTTGTTGCCATTTTCCGCGGTTTTTTAAAGCGTAACTTATTGTATTTTCTGTGGTAGTAATATGGTGGTTGTAATGCATTTTCTTTAGGCTGTACTTTTCATTGTAGAGTAGATTTGCAACAAGTACAATTGCTGGTTTTGCTACAATTTCAGAAATGAAAACAGTACCTCGACGCTTTTTTCCATCAATCATTCGGGTAACATAAAAGCGTAAATTGATTTCTTCAAAGCGGGTATGAAACGGAACGGAAATCCCTTTTAATTTGACTTTATCAAAAAGAAACCCTACCAGGCTTACATAACATTTACCTTCAAAAAAATCAAGTTCTGTTCCCAAGGGAACATAAGGTTTTAAGATCTCGGGATCTATTTGATAGTTGGCAAAACACAATTTTCGCCATTCGGCGGTGAGGAAACTCATTTGGTCTTAAAGAATTTGATAGGTGGCAACAACATGCCGAAGCACTCACCTTCTTCTTTTTCCAAATGTTTATGGTGAATTTTATGCGCACGGCGCAATCCTTTAGAATACCAATTATTGGCGTCACGGAAGATTTTAAAGCGCTGATGTATAAAAATATCGTGAACCATAAAATAAGTCATACCGTAAGCAAATATCCCCAACCCAATGGGTAATCCTATCCAGACATCTTCATAACGCCACAATAGAAAGCAACCTATACTTACCAGGGCGTAAAAAATAAAGAAAAAGTCATTACGCTCCCACCATGAGCCATGGTCTTTATGGTGATGGTCACGATGTAACGACCATAAAAAACCATGCATAACATATTTATGGGTAAACCATGCCATAAATTCCATTAGACAAAATGTGGTCAAAAAAACAAGTATCCAGATAAGCGTCTGCATTTTAAATAAGGTTTAATCTGTATTTTACATAACTACGGGCCAATAGTGAAGCTTTTACATAGTTGGGTACACGTATACGTGTATTTTTTATTTCAATGGAAGGCGTACTTTTTAATTTACTAAGTAGTTTTCTATAATAACGGTATGCGGTATATACACCAAATTTTGCTTCTACCGGTAGCATATGAATACCTGCTAAACCAAGGGCAAAATCAGCTTCAATTTCATCAATTATCTTTTGTTTGCTGGGTTCATCGAGTTCTTCCAAGTTAGCGTTGGGAAAATAACTGCGGCTAAGTTCTTCGTAATCAGCTTTGAGATCCCGTAAGAAATTCACTTTTTGAAATGCAGATCCCAGTCGCATCGCACTTTCGCGAAGCTCTTCATATTTTTCCTGATTTCCGTTCACAAATACCTTTAGGCACATAAGTCCCACAACATCAGCAGAACCATAAATATATTCT
Source organism: Flavimarina sp. Hel_I_48 (assembly GCF_000733945.1). NCBI lineage: Bacteria > Pseudomonadati > Bacteroidota > Flavobacteriia > Flavobacteriales > Flavobacteriaceae > Flavimarina > Flavimarina sp. Hel_I_48. Next base: position 1,046,593 of record NZ_JPOL01000002.1, on the reverse strand, counting down.
TTATAATCTGCTTCTGTGAGGTAATCACTTTTTGTAAGGTCCAGGCGCATACTTTTCATAAAAGAATCCACGAGTTCTTTTTGAATCCCAAAGCGGTGATAGGTATGCTGAAAAGAATTGAGTATGGGATTTAAACTAATCTTTTCAATAAGGGCATTTTCAAGATCTGTGTTGAACCTTTCAAAAAGTTGTTTTTTATCATAATCGTGAAAACTATCTACGATTTCATCTGCAAAACGTACAAATCCATAAATGTTGTGGATGTCCTGTCTAATACTGGGAGCAAGCATTTGCGTCGCCGTCGAAAATGAAGTGCTGTACGACCTTGTAACCATTTGCGAACACTTTAATGATACGCTGTCAAAAATTTCTTTCATGTACTTCTACTGTTTTTCAATAAGTCCCGCAGCCAGTTTGCCAGAAATTAGCGCAGGCGGAACGCCAGGGCCGGGAACCGTTAATTGACCTGTAAAAAACAGGTTCTTCACTTTCATGCTTTTCAGGTTTGGTCGTAGAAAGGCTGTTTGCAACAATGTATTTGCCATCCCATAAGCGTTGCCCTTGTAGGAATTGTAATCTTGCCGAAAGTCTTTTACACAGAAAGATTCCTTAAATATAATATTTTTTCGCACTTTTTGATTGGTTAAGTGCTCAAAACGATCTATGATCTTATCAAAATATTCTATTCTCAGCTCTTGAGAATCATAAAGGCCTGGCGCAATGGGAATAAGAAAAAAGCCGCCATCTTTACCTTCTGGAGCCATTGATTTATCAGTTTTTGATGGGAAATTGGCATAAAAAAGCGGATCTGTGGGCCATTCTGGCTCGTCATAGATTTCTCTGGCGTGCCTTGTAAAATCAGTATCAAAAAAGAGGTTGTGGTGGTTTACGTTTTCAATCTTCTTATCAAAACCTATATAAAAGAGGAGGGAAGAGGGCGCAAAAACCCTACTGTCCCAATACTTCTCTGAATATTGTCGCAAAGATTCCGGCAATAGCGTTTCGGTATGATGATAATCTGCACCACTCAAAACGATATCAGATAATATACTTTTTCCGTTAATTTCTAAACCCACTGCCGTGTTTCCTTCGGTACGTATGCGATTGACGACACTATCTGTATGTATATTCACGCCCAATTGCCGGGCAAGGGATTCAATACCTTCAATGACTGAATACATACCGTTTTTAGGATGAAAAGTTCCCAAGCCGAAGTCTGCATAGTTCATAAAACTATAAAAAGCGGGTGTATCAGAAGGTTTTGCTCCCAGAAAAAGAACCGGGAATTCAAGAATTTGAATCAGTTTTGGGTTGGTAAATGCACTACGTACATCTTTACTAATCGTACTAAAAAAGCGACCTATTTTAACGATCGTTTTTGGTGTGACAAGCTCAAGTGGTGAAACTCCAGGGCGATAGACAATATCTTTAATGGCGACGTCATAATTGTCCCTGGCCTTATCTATAAAGTGCTGTAGTTTTTTTGCACTTCCCGGTTCTTCTGCTTCAAAAACCTTTTTTATTTTATCTAAAGTGTCTTCAATAGTGATGTAGTCATCCTTCCCAAAATAAACCCGATACGCAGGATCCAGTTTTTCTAGAGTATAATAATCTGATTGTTTTTTACCAAAATCGGCAAAAAAACGATCAAAAACATCAGGCATCCAGAACCAGGAAGGCCCCATATCAAAAGTAAATCCGTCCCGCTTTAATTGTCTCGCACGACCACCTATGGTTCGATTTTTTTCATATAGATGTACTTCATGTCCCTGTTGTGCCAGGTAACACGCTGCGGAAAGCGATGAAAAACCGGAACCTATGATGCTAATTTTCTTTTTCATTTATAAATCTTCAATAAAAGAGTCAATAGATTTGATTACCTGCGCATTTGAGGGCAGGTTCTTTATGTTTTCACGCAGCGCTTTCCTGCCGAAAATATAAAGGGGAATATGGTCATTTTCCATCTCTTTATTAAAGATTTTTACATAATCAGAAACCGAAGTGTCTTCTGGCTTAACCGTAAAATAAGATACAAAATGTACGTTAGGTTGGTTCTGGTTCAAATATTTCAAATTTTCGATCATGATACTTTGGCCTAAATAAATACATTTATAACCATGGCTTACGATCTCATAATTTAAAAATAATAGCCCCAGATCGTGGATTTCATTTTCAGGTAAAAAAAGTACAAATACCTTTGATTTATCAGGTATATGTTCAATCTGGTATTCTTCGATCTTAAGCAGAATTTTTTGCTTTATGAGGTTTGTAATAAAATGTTCATGGGAGGGATCTATGGTATTCGTCTGCCATAAAAGCCCTATTTCTTCCAGTAATGGTATCAAAACCTGATAAAATATATCTCTAAACTGTAGTTTATCTGAAAGGGAATCAAATGTTTTAGCAAACAATTGCTGATCAAAGTTCATCATTGCAATCTTGAAAGAATTAAGCGCCTGATGATTTTTAGGTTTTTCTTTCTGCTCCACAATTTGTTTTACCATTTTTATAATTGCCTTATTGTCATTCTGGGCAATTTTAGAAATCTTGTAATTGTGTTCCAGTAAAAAAGTAACGTTCAGCAATTTCTGAAGGTCTTTTAAGGTATATGTGCGTATATTGGTTGGGGTTCTATCGGGTTCAAGGAGGTTGTAGCGTTTTTCCCAGATGCGTATGGTGTGAGCTTTAACCCCGGCCAAATTCTCTAGATCTTTTATGCTGAATTTGGTTTTGACGGCATTCATTAATTTAAGCTCTTTTACTGAAGTTTAGTATCTCAAATTTACATTTTTTGTTTAATAAACTGTGTTTTTAGATAAACAAATGAGGTCTTTTGTGATAAAATTAAGGTGTTGGTCAAATTGTAACAAACTAAAAAAAAAGGCCAACATCCTTATGGACGTTGGCCTTTTAAAAATTTATTATTCTAAGAAGTTTAGTTCAATGACTTCATATCAATAACGAATCTGTATTTTACATCGCCATCCACGACGCGTTCATAAGCGTCGTTTATATTTTTCATATCAATCATTTCTACATCAGAAACAATGTCATGCTCCCCACAAAAGTCAAGCATTTCCTGAGTTTCTTTGATTCCACCTATAATAGAACCTGCTATACGTTTTCTTCCCATGATAAGGCCGGCCCCGTTCACTTCAATAGGTTCAATTGCTCCCACCATTACCATGGTACCATCTCTTTTGAGAATGTTTATATATGGATTTGTATCATGACCTACCGGAACAGTATTTAAAAGGAAATCAAAACTTCCCGCTTGCTCCTTCATAGCTTTTTCATCTTTCGAAATCAAGACTTCGTCAGCCCCTAAGCGTTTGGCATCTTCTGCTTTTTCAGGAGATGTTGTAATCATAACGGTGTGTGCGCCCATGGCGTGAGCAAATTTAATACCCATATGACCTAAACCGCCAAGGCCTATTACACCTACTTTATCACCTTTTTTAATATTCCAGGTACGTAATGGGGAATAGGTGGTAATACCAGCACATAATAAAGGTGCGACAGCTTTCGTGTCTAAACTTTTGGGTACGCTAAGAACAAATTCTTTGTTCACTACGATACTTTCTGAATATCCACCAAAAGTATGTCGGTTTTCTAAGTGCTTATCTTTAGAATTATAGGTCATTGTTGCCCCATTCTCACAAAATTGCTCCAGATCCTCTTTGCAAGAATCGCATGTCTGGCAAGAATCAACCATACACCCAACACCTACAAGATCTCCTTCTTTAAAATTTTTGACATTTTCACCTACAGCGGTAATTTCACCTACGATCTCATGACCGGGAACTACAGGATAGACTGAATTCTTCCAATCATTGCGCACTTGATGAATATCACTATGACAAACACCGCAATAAGTAATTTTAATATGCACATCATCTTTAGTGGGCTTACGCCTTTCGATCTGCATTTCTTTCAAGTCTGCATCAGCAGCCTTTGCACCGTATGCTTTAACTTGTGTATTATTTTTATTATCTGTTGCTTTTTCAGCAGTTTCTACTTGACTCATAAATTTTTTTTATTTATTTATTTAATCTAGTAAAAGTCTGTCAAGACAGAAAACGATTAACGCTCTTTAACAATGATTAAGCCTAGTCTTAAGGAGATTTTAGTGTTTTAATCTAAATGGCAATTTTTTCCATAATTTCTTCCGTAGTGAGTATACAGCTATCTCCAAATTCGCGAATATGACTTTTTAAAATGCGCTCTGTGTGATACGTATTTTTTTGCGGAATAATGGATTTTTCCAAGGCATCAAAATCTGTTATCTGCTCATTGTTGCCTATATAACCATAGCCGCGATAAATCCCTTCCCTTACAAGAACAATGGCTTTTTCTTCTAGATTGCGCCCTGTGCAGGAAATAACAAAATCCTGGTTTCTACGTGTTAATGCCCTTATCGCTTTGTCTACGCGCACATTATAATCTGCAACCGCTTCTTCTTTTACACAAACACCGTTGCAGGAATTTATTTTATAGTGCGAACAACGACCGTTTGTATCCTGAAGACCGCAAAATCTGGGGCAAAGTTCAAACTCTTCACAAAGCTGTTCCAGCCTTTCTATTCCCTTTGCACGTGTAAAAAAATAATCAAGCGCGCTATCCTTGTATTTAGAACGGATAAGTGTAAGCTGTTTCGCGCCCGCTCTGTTTTTATAAGCAACAATACAAAAAGGGTTTTGCGTTTTTTTCTGCGCGCGGTTGTATTTGGGATAGTGTTTGGCTATTTGTTCTGCTTCAAGCAAGAGCGCTATTAGTTCGTTGCCGGTCTCTTCAAAATCAATGCGATAGGTTTCTTGTGCCAGTAAGTATTCACTATTCTTTTTACTGTAAAAGTGGCTGGTGACCCGCTGCCTTATATTTTTTGCTTTTCCCACATAAATAATCTTCCCTTTTTGGTCTAAAAACAGGTAAATACCGGACTTTTCCGGGAGATTTTCTATGTTTTCTTTATTGATGTGGGGTGGGAGCGTGGCTTCTTTACTGCGCGCATGCAGAAAAGTACGTATTACTTCCTTTTCTGGGTCCAGGCTTAAAATCCTTTTGAACAAAAGTACGGTTGCATCTGTGTCGCCTTCTGCCCGGTGCCGGTTATTGAGCGGTATTCCCAATGAGGTACAAAGTTTCCCTAGGCTGTAAGAATATAACTTCGGGATGAGCTTGCGCGAAAGTCGAACAGTGCATAACTTTTTTCGGTTAAAATCCCTACCTATAGCCCTAAATTCACTTCGGATCACATTGTAATCAAAATTCACATTGTGCGCGACAAAAATAGAACCTCTGGTCATGCGTTCTATTTCATCAGCTATTTCATCAAATTTTGGGGCGTTTTTGACCATTGCATTGTCAATTCCCGTAAGCCCAGTGATAAAAGGCGGAATTATACTTTCAGGATTTACAAGAGAGGTAAATTTCTCGATCTCCGTATCATCTTCAATAAGGACGATGCAAATTTCGGTGATGCGGTTTCCATTTAAACCTTTTCCGGTAGTTTCCACATCAATAATGCTATAGCGCTGGGGAGCCATTCAATAAATTTAGGGATGAAGCTCAAAGATAACCCAAAATAGGAAAAAATCCTAAATAAGGGAAAAAATCCTTCCGAAGTATTTAAACGCTAAGTGTTCCGCAAAATAGGGTACAAAAAAACATCCTTCAACTAATTACCTGTTCTTTGCGAAATGGTACTAATTGAAGGATGCTTCAGTTTGCAATATTTTTTAGGATTGCTTTCTAAATAATTTTTTAGAAACCAAATCCAAAACCAACCTGAAAGATATTTGTTTCCACAGAATTGAAATAACCGAAACTTAACCCAAAAGAACTGAGTCCGCTGATCCAGATGCCACCTCCTTGCGAGGTATGCCATTTACTTGAAGGATCGCCAGACAACCAGGTACGGCCATAATCAAATCCACCAAAAATACCGATAGCTACTGGCAGGACGCCGGTTTTATATTCCTGGAGTCTTAACCGCAGGTCTGAGCTTTGATAAAAGTAGGCATCACCGGTAAAGCGCTGATCCCTAAAACCGCGCAACCCATTGTCACCGCCCAGGGAAGGTGCATGATAAAAGAAATAATCCCCGCCATAGTTGGTTTTACCCTCGAGGGTAGTCCCAAATACCAATTTACCGGATTCAATTAATTTTTGTGAAAACTCAATATTTGCCATAACGTAACCAAAATTATTGTCAGCTACAGAAGTGTTGAATTTATAACCTGCCGTAACCCCTATGTATAAGGACTGCGTAGGGAAATCATCAGCATCATCAATGTTATAATATGCGGTAGTTTCCGCGCCTACGTACGACTGACTGTCAAAAACATTGGGATCAAGGTTATTTGAGTTAAAAAGCCTGTTTAAGCTTTCATTGACGCGATAATTCTCAAACAATGCGTACGCTTTGAGCGACAGAAAAGTCAAACCGGCACGTACCTTAAACTGTTCCATACGGGCCCTGAAATAATTACGACCCAATTCCTCCTCACGGTTTACGCTTTCATTTCCGTAACCAAAAAAGTTGGTAGCAAACTGATTGCTTGTGTAATAGGCCTGTGTTTCAAAATTCCAGCGGGGAATGGCATTGGCCCATACACCCTTATATTTAAGCTCAATGGCATTGAATGTAAAGTAATATTTAGCCGCTAGCGAATGTTGCTGTCTAAATGGATTTCCATTAAAACCATTAAGGGTATATGTGTCTTTTCCACCTATAAAAACGCCATCATCCAGTCGGTAACCGGCAGCGGGCACAAATGTATTTGCGCTGGCTTCTATATAGCGCCAGTTGTAATTATTGGTAGTATATAGATTCGTAAGCTGCTTGCGCGGTTTCTTGGCTTCGTATGTGCTCTTTTCATAAGGCAGATCGTATATTTTTAAGCCTTTCTTGTTTGTGACATTATATGTATCTTCACCATAACCACCGGCAATACGAACAAAAATGCTGCCGCTACCTTCACCAAAAACGTTGAACTGGTCATCATCATTAAGACCGTAGATCCAGATTTCTTTTGTGTCCTCTTTGTTAAAGGTACGATCATAAATCAATGGATTCTTATTATCGCTTTTATCCCTTTTAATAACGACACGGGTCTTACCATTCTCCAGCCTTTCTATATCAAAAACATCGTCTTTTTCCGTTCCGTGAAGTACAATTTTCTTGTTTAGATAACTTCCGTATTCTTCGGCATATTGTGGTAAATCCTTAAGACGTTGCCTAAAACTTGATTTTATAAATGTAAAAGTACTGTCGTTGCGTAACTCTGGCGGAAGCTCATCAAAAGCGGTTTCAATATCTGCTTCTGTGAGATCATTCTGAATACTTTTTGCCTGTTTAACCCACTCTTCAGCACTATAATTAGTAATAAGTGCCTGATCAAGGCTATAGCCACGGTTGTTGAACCATTTTACGCTATTGATTTCTGGCCCGTAGGATACCCAGGATCTTGTAATGGGCATAAACCATTGTAGGATGGGAAGTGCCACACCACCAAATTTTGGGAATGCATTGTCCCGGTCGCGGGGCACGGGCACAAAAAGAACCTCATCATCGCTGATGGTATATTCTACCCATCTAAATTGATCCTGATGCCGGTCCCAGTCACCCAGGAGCATGTTGAACAATCGTGTACGTATGAAAGTTTGCTGATCTACTTTATACTTTTCATCCTCATGAAGCGCTTCAAGCATATCTGTGGTGCTCTCAAAATCGCCCACGGTCCCTTCCACTTTTGGATTTGCAATGCTATAGCCTTCAAAATCTTTTTGTTCTTCAGAAGGGCGTTCTTCTATAAAGTATAATTCATCGCCATAAAACTGATTAAAACTACCCAAAAACTCCTGTTTTGGTACGTAAAACAGTCGGGGTCGCGAATGATTCACCCCGGCGGCCGTAGCGAGCGTGTAAATGGGAAGTTGCATATATTGCGATGAGGTGGTAAAAAAGTCAGAAAATATATCATCTGCTATGGTATTTTCATAAGCTTCTGCCTCAAAAGTGATCCCAGGTAACTGTGCCCCTAATGCCTGTATAGGGTTTTTGCGTAGGGAACGCATATTAAACTGTCTGTCCTGGGAATCTGCCATACGCAGGGAACTTGATTGTTGTCCACCGCCCTTTTTGACGATTTTCATACCGCCATACAACGTATCTAGCTTTACTATGGGTGCAGTTACCGGCTTAGTGTAATAATCCCTATAACGGTCGCCCCACAAAAATTTGTAGAAGCCAGAACGTTTAAAATCGTCTGGATTGTCAAACATCCCCACCTGTATAGTGTCCTGTCCTTTTAGCGTATCTGTATAATCTCCGTTATATTCAGAAAAAGCAGGTAAAACCGGAAGTCGTACGTCTTCGATTTTGTCTTCTGGGGTTATAAAAGTCACTTCAGAAGAACCATCTTCAAAATAATCCAGTCTTGCAAAACCGCTCGCGCCATGTGTGTAAATACCTTCAAAGGGCAATCTGCCACCTATAGCCGTTAAGGTCTCATCAGCCCTGCGGGTGGCCTGTACACTTCCCAGAGAACCACTTATGATCTGCGGGGTAGTTTTTGCCTGTAATAATTGGAGGTTTTCTTCATGTCCAGAAACAAAAGTTATCCTATCAGAACGCTGTGCCATTGCAGCCATAAGGACACGGTAATAGCCATAAGGTCTTGAATTTAGCATTTTAGGCGAGAAGGATCCCAGAATACCTACTCCCTCTATTATCGTACTAATTCCAGGAATGGGAAGTAATGCATCTTTAAAGGTGATTTTACCAGCATATTCACCATTTCCAAAAATGGGGTGATGCATGGCGATAACCAGGTTTTTATCTTGTGCGTCGCTTATATACCCTTGTAATTCTTCTGAAAAGCGCCGTGGCGTATCAATATTTCCACATTTTTGATTGATGTACTCCACACCGTTCCACCCATTCAGCAACCAGTTGGAGTCTATGAGCAAAAGATCAAGATTTTCATTGATGGTATAGTATTCTAGTGGGCAAACATTGTTCGGTCTTACTTCTGTTTTGTCTTCGAGACCTTTGTCTTTTAGATAATCTTCTACCTCCTCGATTTGCTTGGCATTTTTGCTTTTCCATTCATTGATCCCGGGAATAAAGTATGTTTTGCCCTTAAAATTCTCCAGGACCTCGAGTTGGCGGTTGAGAAGAAGCGTATCTTTTTTCCAGTTCTTTTTATCTGGACTAATATAGTCACCGGTAAAGAGCATCGTGCTCTCTTCGGGAGCATTATCAAGTGTTGTTTTTAGCAAAGAAAGTGTTGCGTTGCCTTGACTTGCATTTTTCTGGTTTCCAAAACCGCCAGCAATAAAAAATGTATAGGTGGGCTGCTTTTCAATACTTTTCCCCAGAGCTTGTTCACCCTCTTTGAGCTGAGGTTTGTAGGTAGCACAGGAAATCACCAAAAAGGCCAGAAAAGTGCGTGGAATTATTTTCAAATTTAATTTTTTAATCATGATATGTGGGGTTAAGAACAGATGCTCCAGAAGGAGTTTTTTGTATCTTTAATTTAAGGGGAAATATAACGGGACTATCTCGTAGTCAACGTAATTTGTTTGCAAATGAGCACGCAATATACTAACAAAAATAAAAACCCAACATATTTTAAGAGACCGTAAAGATTTTGATAGGCTTCAACGTTTAATGTCTTTCGGTTTCAGAGGCTCAATAGATCACTGTTCTTAAAATTTTATCAGCCTATAGCCATAATTCCAGTCAAGTGTTATTATCGTTTTATGAACGGTTCATTTAATTAACTAAATAAAGTTTCCTTATTATTTTAAATAGCAGACACATACTCTCAAAGCAATTATAATGGCCAGCACCTTTTTACTGAATATGATCAAACAAGTCAAATCCCTTGCGGAAGCAGGGTTAGTGTATAATGATAATAATTATGACACCGAACGTTATGAGGAACTGCGACGTATTTCCCTTGAAATGATGAGTGTAATAAGCCAGAAGGAGGTAGAAGTTCTGGAAAGTTTTTTTCTTCCCGTAAACGATTATCCCACACCAAAAGTTGACGTTCGGGCGCTGATTTTAAACGGGAAAAGAGAAATTTTAATGGTAAAGGAGCAAGTTGATGGCAAATGGACCATTCCCGGGGGATGGTCAGAAATTGGCCTGACCGCTTCAGAATCTATAATAAAAGAAGTAAAGGAAGAAACTGGCTTTATTGTTAAGCCCACACGCTTGCTGGCAGTATTTGATAAAAAATGCCACCCACACCCGCCAGAGGCATATTATCTCTACAAAATTATATTTTATTGCGAGATAGAAGATGGGGAGGTAGCTCCCAATTTTGATATTCAAGAAGTAGGATGGTATGCGCTCAATGAGCTTCCCGAACTTTCTACCGATAGAATAGTAGAAAGCCAACTAAAATTACTGATTGATTTAGAAGAAAAAGGAGGGGATGTTTATTTTGATTAACATCATGATAATCAAACATATAAATAACATCGATTTAATATAAAAATGCCACATTTTGGGATCTAAAGGGGGTGTTTTTATACTTAATTAGCTGATTAATCAAATATTTTTTTCTTCCGCAGTTCAAAGTTTTGACCCAGATAGACTTTGCGTACCATCTCATCACTAGCAAGTTCTTCGGGCACGCCATGTTTTAATATGCTGCCTTCAAACATTAGGTAGGTATGATCTGTGATCGCGAGGGTTTCCTGAACATTGTGGTCTGTAATAAGAATGCCTATGTCCTTATCTTTCAGCTGGGCGATAATGCGCTGTATATCTTCTACGGCCACGGGATCTACCCCGGCAAAAGGCTCATCAAGAAGTATAAAATTAGGGTTGGTCGCAAGTGCACGTGCAATTTCGGTACGGCGGCGTTCCCCGCCAGAAAGCAGGTCTCCCCGGCTTTTGCGTATATGGCCCAGACTAAACTCTTCTATCAGTTCTTCCATCTTGGCGCGCTGCTCTTTTTTGCTCAGCTTGGTCATTTGCAATACACTGAGAATATTATCTTCAATGCTCAATTTTCTAAAAACCGAAGCTTCCTGGGCAAGGTAACCTATGCCAATTTGCGCCCGTTTGTACATGGGAAATTTAGTGATATTGGTTTTATCCATGTGTATCGTACCTCCGTTTGGCTTTATCAGCCCCACGATCATGTAGAAGGAAGTGGTTTTACCGGCACCGTTAGGCCCCAGTAATCCTACGATTTCCCCTTGCTTAACCTCTACGGTAATACCTTTTACAACCTCACGGCCCTTATATGATTTGACTAAATTTTCTGCGCGTAATATCATGACTAAGTTTTAGCAAGGATCAAGCCGCAATGGCAAGCAATTTAATTTGTTTGACTTTGTTCAAGCTCTTCCCAAAATTCATAGGCCCTACGCAGGTGCGGTATAACAATGGTACCACCTACTAAGGTGCCTATTCCCAGCGTTTCCATGATTTCTTCTTTGGTAACGCCCGCTTTATGGCAGCTTTCCAGATGGTAACGCACACAATCATCGCAGCGCAATACAGTAGAGGCAACGAGGCCCAGGAGTTCTTTAGTCTTGACATCAAGGGCGCCGGGCATAAATGCATTGGTATCCAGATTGAATATTCTGTTGATGATTTTGTTCTTATCGCCAAGAATCTTATCGTTCATTTTTGAACGGTAATCATTGAATTCCTGTACTTGACCAGTTTTTGTTGACATATAAATTATTAAGGATAAAAGGTTATACTATGCTCCCGTACGTAGGTGTTTTTCTTTTTTCAACCTGCGTTTTTCTTGTTTGACCACGAAAGCAGATATAAAAATACTTACCTCGTATAAAATTAAAATTGGGATAGAAACAATAACCTGTGTGGAGATGTCTGGCGGTGTAATCACTGCGGAAACAATGAGGACGATAACCAGTGCATATTTTCTATATTTCCGTAAAAATTCGGGTGTTACCAGTCCTATTTTGGTAAAGAAATAAATAATTATAGGCAGTTCAAAAATAAGGCCTGCTGACAGGGCACTCATTCGAACCAGACCTATATAAGAGCTAATATCAAATTCATTCTTAACCTGATCGCCAACGGTAAATGTTGCCAGGAAATTTATTGATAAAGGCGCAATAAGGTAAAAACCAAAAAGAACGCCTAAAAAGAACAAAAAGGAAGAAACAAAGATAAAGCCACGCGAATTTTTACGTTCGTTAGGGTGAAGTCCCGGAGCCACAAAACGCCAGAACTCATAAATAATATATGGAAATCCCAAAATAAAGCCAGTCATTATCGACGTCCATATAGCTGCACTAAATTGCCCTGCCATCGTACGGTTTTGAATGATAAAATTCATTTCTGTATCGCAGCCGTTTGAAGAACCAAAAACCTGCGATATTTTGCATAAGTATTCGTAGGATATAAAATCGGGATACGATGGTGCAAATATGATCTGGTTAAAGATGAAGTCCCTAAAGATAAATGCCAGCACGCCTATGATCACTACCGCAAGCGTGGCCCTTATCAGGTGCCAGCGTAATTCTTCAAGATGATCCAGAAAAGACATTTCCCCCTCTGGCTTATTGGTTTTTGTTGCCATTATATAATTCCTTCTTTTATTAAGTCATGCAAATGAATGACGCCAGTATACCTGCCATCATCATCAATCGCGAGTAATTGAGATATACTATTATTTTCAAGAATATCCATAGCAGTAACTGCCATTTCATTTTCATTGACAACCTTGGGATTTGTATTCATTATGTCCCGGGCTGTTAAGCCGGTCAATATATCATTTTTTTCAAGCATACGACGTATATCACCATCAGTAACTACGCCCAGTAACCTATTATTGTCTACCACAGCGGTAACGCCAAGCATTTTCTTTGAAATTTCTATGATCACATCCTTTACAGATGCGCCGGGTGATATTACAGGTCTGTCGTGTAATTTTACAATATCCTTTACCTGTAAATATAATTTTTTGCCCAGAGTGCCACCGGGATGGTATTTTGCAAAATCCTTAGTCGTAAAACCATGCAGTTCAAGAAGGGCTATGGCAATTGCATCCCCCATCACGAGCTGTGTGGTAGTGCTTGTAGTGGGTGCCAAATTGTGTGGGCAAGCCTCATTTTCCGCTTTTGCATGAATGACAAAATCTGCCTGTAAACCCAAAAAGGAATTTCTGGAACCGGTAAGTGCAATAAGGGAATTACCCATTTTTTTTATAAGCGGAACCAATACTTTGATCTCTGGACTATTTCCACTTTTTGAAATGCAGATGACGATGTCGTTTTTAACAATTGTTCCCAGATCACCATGAATGGCATCAGCAGCATGCATAAAAATAGATGGGGTTCCGGTAGAATTCAAAGTAGCGACGATTTTCTGCGCAATTATAGCACTTTTTCCAATTCCTGTAAGTATAACCCTACCTACACTGTTAAATATTAGATTAACGGCATCAGTAAATTCATGGTCTAATAAAGGGGCGAGATCGGCTACGGCGTCGCGCTCTGTCTCAATTGTATGCCTGGCACTGGCCAAAATCTGCTCATGAATATTCAAAAGATATGTTTTTTTGCCGTTTGTTTGTCCTAAAGATTTTAGTATATTTAAAATGCAAATGTATGCAAAATTGCCTAAGATTAACCCAAGCATTGATGAGTTTAAAAGAAATAGATTTACACGCCGAGCTAAAGAAATATTTTGGATTTAGCGAATTTAAAGGCCTGCAGGAAGAGGTTATTACCAGTATAGTTAACAAAGAAAATACCTTTGTTATCATGCCTACAGGAGGTGGTAAATCACTGACCTACCAGTTGCCTGCGCTCATTGAAGGGGGTACCGCAATTGTGGTCTCACCCTTGATTGCCCTGATGAAAAACCAGGTAGATGTCTTACGTGGTATAAGTAAAGAACATGGTATTGCCCATGTCTTAAATTCTTCGCTCAACAAATCTGAAGTAAAACAGGTCAAGGAAGATATTTGCAATGGCATCACAAAACTGCTCTATGTTGCGCCAGAATCACTTACCAAAGAGGAATATGTCGATTTTTTAAAAGAACAGGAAATTTCCTTTGTTGCTATTGATGAAGCGCATTGCATCAGCGAGTGGGGCCATGATTTTAGACCAGAATATAGAAATTTGCGGCATATTATCAAAAGGCTGGGTGACAACATACCCATTATTGCGGTTACCGCTACGGCTACACCTAAGGTCCAGGAAGATATTCTTAAAAACCTGGGTATAAGTAGTGCCAATACCTTTAAGGCGTCTTTTAACAGGCCCAACCTTTATTATGAAATACGTCCCAAGACAAAAAATGTAGATGCAGATATCATTCGCTTCGTAAAACAGAATGATGGTAAGAGTGGAATCATCTATTGTTTGAGCAGAAAAAGGGTGGAAGAGCTCGCTCAGGTGCTTCAGGTGAATGGGGTGTCTGCGGTGCCCTATCATGCCGGACTTGATGCTAAGACCAGGGCAAAACATCAGGATATGTTCCTGATGGAAGATACTGATGTGGTGGTTGCGACGATCGCTTTTGGAATGGGAATAGATAAACCAGACGTGCGTTTTGTAATTCATCACGATATTCCCAAGAGTATAGAAAGTTATTACCAGGAAACGGGTCGTGCTGGTCGTGATGGCGGTGAGGGGCATTGCCTTGCCTACTATGCATACAAAGATATAGAAAAGCTTGAAAAATTTATGAGCGGCAAACCCGTGGCAGAGCAGGAAATAGGTCATGCCCTACTTCAGGAAGTTGTTGCCTATGCCGAGACATCCATGTCGCGTCGTAAGTTCATCCTGCATTATTTTGGTGAAGAATTTGACAATAAAACCATGTCGGGTGGTGACCTTGATGATAATATGCGCAACCCTAAAAAACAGCAGGAAGCTAGAGAACAGGTTTTACAGTTGTTGCAGGTGGTTAGCAAAACGGATGCGATATATAAGAGTAAAGAACTTGTCTTTACCCTAATGGGAAAATCAAATGCCATCATCAGTTCGCACAAGACCGATGAAGAGGGTTACTTCGGGATTGGGAGCGATAAAAATTCACATTACTGGAATGCACTATTGCGTCAGGTGCTCGTAGGAGGCTATCTTAAAAAGGACATTGAGACTTATGGGGTGATCAAAATTACAGATAAAGGAAAGGCTTTTTTAAAGAAACCGCATTCTTTCCTTATGACAGAAGATCATGTTTTTGATACGGAAGCTTCCGCTAATGCGCAGGTACCAACTAAAGCTTCTGGCGGGTTTGATGATAAGCTGGTTTCCATGCTGCGTGACCTCCGCAAAAAAGTAGGTAAGAAAAAAGGAGTTCCGCCTTATGTTGTTTTTCAGGATCCTTCCCTTGAAGATATGGCGATAAAATATCCTACCACTATAGAAGAAATGTCCAATGTTTTTGGCGTAGGCGAAGGAAAGGCAAAAAAATACGGAAGGGAGTTTATTGACTTCATTCAAAAGTATGTTGAGGAGAACGATATTATAAAACCAGATGAGCTTGTCGTTAAATCTACCGGATCCAACAGTGCTTTAAAACTATATATCATTCAAAACGTTGACCGTAAATTACCGTTAACGGATATCGCTTCCGCTAAAGGCCTTTCAATGCCAGATTTTGTGAAGGAAATGGAAGTTATCGTATTTAGTGGTACAAAACTGAATATCAATTACTGGATCGATGAAATTCTTGACGAAGACCAGTTAGAAGAACTTCACGACTATTTTATGGATGCCGAAACGGATGATATAGAAGCTGCTATGGAAGAGTTTGATGGTGATTACGATGATGACGAACTAAGGTTGTACCGTATTAAATTTTTTAGTGAAGTAGCGAATTGATAAATACTCAATTCTTAGTAAATAAAGTCAACCTAAATGTATTCCAGGATCACATAAAGCGCTTCATTAGGATTGTTATCCTATCACGTTTACAATTTTCAGAGCATCTAGAAACAAAAAAAACCGCTCTTTTTGGCCATTTTTCGGGTAAAGAGAGCGGTTTTTAGTCGAAATATTCAATTTTTAATCTGCAACATGTAACTTTCCAATTGCTTTTGCACAATCGACCGTTATCCTCTTCGGATAGCTATCCTAAATTTTCAGGGTTGCGTAATTTACTCAAGTATCTTTATTTTAAAGTTTTATAACAATCAGGAGATGCCAGTGCGACGCTGAAACAAGTTTAGTATGACGAACAATAGATTTTATATAAGATTACAGACAATAATCAATTAAAAAACCGCTCTTATAACCCAGTTTTCGGGTCTAAAGAGCGGTTTTTTAATAAAATTTCGATTGAATTATCGAGCCACTTAATAATTTTTAACCTGCAACTGTTATAGATGGATCACTTCGTCATAAGCGGCCGCGGTAGCTTCCATCACCGCCTCACTCATGGTAGGGTGAGGGTGAATCGCTTTAAGAACTTCATGACCTGTAGTTTCAAGTCTGCGTCCTAAGACAGCTTCGGCAATCATATCAGTTACGCCGGCGCCTATCATGTGGCATCCCAACCATTCGCCATATTTGGCGTCAAAAATAACTTTCACAAAACCTTCTTTGTTACCGGAAGCGCTGGCCTTACCGGAAGCCGAAAATGGAAATTTCCCTATTTTAAGTTCGTAACCGGCTTCTTTGGCTTGTTTTTCGGTTAGCCCTACAGAAGCAATTTCAGGGCTGGCGTAGGTACAACCGGGAATGTTGCCATAATCCAGTTTTGCCACGTGCATGCCTTTGATCTTTTCAACGCAAAGAATACCTTCCGCGGAAGCGACATGCGCAAGTGCAGGGCCGTGGGTTACGTCACCTATCGCGTAATAACCAGGCATATTGGTCTGGTACCAGTCGTTTACGGTAATTTTGTCTTTATCTGTAATGATGCCCACATCTTCCAGGCCTATATTTTCAATATTGGTTTTGATACCTACTGCAGAAAGTACGATATCGGCTTCCAATTTTTCTTCACCTTTTTTGGTTTTTACGGTAGCAACAACCCCTTCTCCAGAAGTATCAACACTTTCTACCGAAGAATCTGTCATCACCTTGATACCCGCCTTTTTTAAAGAACGCTCAAATTGCTTGGAAACTTCTTCATCTTCTACCGGAACAACATTTGGTAAATATTCTACGATGGTAACCTCTGTGCCCATGGTATTGTAGAAGCTGGCGAACTCAACACCTATTGCTCCTGAACCAACTACGATCATTTTTTTAGGCTGCTTGTCCAGGGTCATTGCCTGGCGGTATCCTATTACTTTTTTGCCATCTTGTTTAAGATTTGGCAATTCACGGGAATGTGCACCGGTGGCGATAATTATATGATCTGCGCTATATTCTGTGCCATCAACGTCAATTTTCTTGCCTGGTTTTAATTTTCCGTAGCCTTCAATGACGTCTATTTTGTTCTTTTTCATGAGAAATTGAACCCCCTTGCTCATGCCATTGGCAACGTCACGGCTGCGTTTTACCACTGCGCCAAAATCCTTATCGGGATTTTCTAAGGTGAGGCCATAATCTTCTGCATGTTTAAGGTATTCAAAAACCTGTGCGCTTTTTAGCAATGCTTTTGTGGGGATACACCCCCAGTTTAAACAAACGCCGCCCAGGCTTTCCTTCTCTACAATTGCGGTCTGAAAACCCAGTTGTGAAGCGCGAATGGCAGTTACATAGCCTCCCGGGCCACTTCCTAAAACAATAATATCGTATTTGCTCATGATTTATTTTTCTCAGAATTAAGGTGCAAAATTACACATAAAATGCCTGAAACTAAAGTTACTTGCTACCATTTAAACGATCCTGGATGACTTCCTTGAGAATAGGAAGGATTTCCTCTACAAACCAGGGGTTTTTAATAGTCCAGAACCTGTTTACAGGAGAGGGATGTGGAATTACAGCGTAATCGGGCAGATATTCTGTAAAGTTTTTGACCCGCTGCGTGAGTTTTAGACCGTCGTTGAGGTAATAATTCTGGGAATAATTACCTATCAGAATTTTTAAGGGATCACCTTTTATTTTGTTAAGAACCTTATTTTGCCATAGCGGTGCACATTCCGGCCGCGGGGGAAGATCACCAGTTTTAGCCTTCCCAGGGAAACAAAAACCCAGGGGCAGAATGGCAAAATTATCAGGATTGTAAAACGTCTCATCATCTACGCCCAGCCACTCTTTGAGCCGTTTACCACTGGGATCATCCCAGGCATGGGTTTTCTCGTGCGCAATGCGCCCCGGCGCCTGACTTATCAATAGGATTTTTGATTTTGCAGAAGCGGAAAGTATAGGATTTGCCCCTAAAGACAAAAAAGGCTCACATAAGGAACATGCTCGTATTTCCTTAAGTAAGCCTTTCATGGATAATTTATCAACGATAATTCTTAATTGAAGTGTTTGATATCGGTTTCAGAAAGATTTAATTTACTCAAAACAGCATTAAAATCAGATAACTCCTCAGTAGAAAAATCCTCAGATAAGGCTGCTGGAATAATAGCAACCCTAATTAATTTATTATTTGTCCTGTCTGCCGAAAGATTGCTTAAATCATTGTCGCCCTCAATAGTTAATTGAACTGATGATGCATTATGGTTAAATTCATATTGAAAAGTTCCTTCTTCGTCAAAGAAACTTATGGGCATCGGGGAATAAACATTATCACCCACATTCAAATAAACCAAAAATATATCACCGTTCACAGTGCCTTCATATCCCAGTATTTCAGAAACCCAATTGTTGTCTGTTGCATTGTATTCATAAGTTATATTCTCCTCAAATACGTTAGGAAGGGGAGCATCTAATCCGTCCAAACCATCCCGTCCATCTTCTCCAGAACATCCTGTGAGCACAAGCGCAAAAATTCCTATTAGTCCAAATATCTTTTTCATAGTGTTTGTTTAAAGTTCAATTAGTTTGAAGCAACTACCGTTCCAATTTTTCAAATTGGCATTTTCAGTGGTTCAAACAATTTTTAGTTTGATGTTCGAGTCAGAGGTTCCCCCTCTTGTCTCCGATGAGGAGGCACGACGAAAGGAAGACATACTA
Source organism: Flavimarina sp. Hel_I_48 (assembly GCF_000733945.1). Lineage (NCBI taxonomy): Bacteria > Pseudomonadati > Bacteroidota > Flavobacteriia > Flavobacteriales > Flavobacteriaceae > Flavimarina > Flavimarina sp. Hel_I_48. The sequence goes on along the minus strand of NZ_JPOL01000002.1, from coordinate 1,027,555 downwards.
GGGGGATTACTTATTCAAAATCAACAGAGGCCGAGTTCACACAATAGCGTTCTCCGCTAGGCGTGGGACCGTCGTTGAATACGTGGCCCAGATGGCTGCCACAGTTGGCACAAAGAATTTCGGTACGAATCATACCAAAGGATTTATCTTTTACATATTCTATCGCACCGTCTATAGAGTCACTAAAACTGGGCCAGCCACAGCTGCTTTCAAATTTGCTGTCGCTTTCAAATAGTTTTGCATTACAGGCGCCACATTTATAGGTGCCATCTTCAAAGTGCAGGTTGTATTTACCGGTATGGGCGCGCTCTGTGCCCGCTTTGCGAAGTACATGGTAGCGTTCTTCGCCCAGTTGTTCCTTCCATTCAGCTTCGGTTTTTTGTACGGGATATTCTTTCTCAGTATTCATGATAAATAGCGTTGGTATCGAAGAAAAATGCCGGGTTTTTATATAGAAATCGGCAGATTTTCTCCTAAAATTGGTTTCTTTTCCAGTAAAAATATTCAAAATCCCTTAAAGTATTTGCCAAATAAATTATAAACAAAAACAAAGGAAGCTGCCATACAGGTTGAATGGGGCGGTGGCTTTACATATCTTTGCCGCTTAGAAAAAAAATGATGCAGATTCAGGATAAAATAGCGGCCGAGGTCAAAAAAGCAGTACAGGCAATATTTGAAAAAGGTATAGCAGAAGTAGAAACGCAACCTACCCGTAAGGATTTTGAGGGAGATGTTACCGTGGTGGTGTTTTCGCTGTTGCGCAGTATCAAGGGAAACCCGGTGGAAATAGGTACTAAAATAGGGCAATATCTGGTCGAAAACACCCCGGAAATAGCCGATTTTAATGTGGTTAAGGGGTTTTTGAACCTGGTGATCACAGATGCCTATTATCTTGATTTCTTTAAGGAAATCGAAGTTCAAAAAGATTTTGGCCGCACGCCTGAAAGCGGAAAAGCGGTCATGGTGGAATATTCTTCGCCCAATACCAATAAACCCTTGCACCTGGGGCATATCCGTAATAATCTGTTAGGCTATTCGGTTGCTGAAATCTTAAAAGCTTCCGGCACAAAAGTCTATAAAACCCAGATTATCAATGATCGCGGTATCCATATTTGTAAAAGTATGGTCGCCTATAAGAAATTTGGTAACGAAGAAACGCCGCAAAGTTCAGGTCTTAAGGGAGATAAGCTGGCAGGTAATTATTATGTGAAATTTGATAAGGTTTATAAAGAAGAACAAGCCGATTTAATCGCGCAGGGAAAAACAAAAGAAGAGGCTGAAAAGCAAGCGCCATTGATTCTTGAAGCGCAGGAAATGCTGCGCAAATGGGAGGCCGGTGATCCAGAAACCGTTGCGCTCTGGGAGAAAATGAACGCGTGGGTTTATGCCGGTTTTGAACAGACTTATGAAAATCTGGGCGTTGATTTTGACTCTTATTATTATGAAAGCAACACGTATTTACTGGGTAAGGACAATATAGAAGACGGACTCAAAAGAGGTGTTTTCTATGAGAAAGAAGATGGTTCTGTATGGTGCGATCTCACCGAAGACGGCCTTGATGAAAAACTTGTGTTGCGCAGCGACGGCACGGCCGTGTATATGACGCAGGATATAGGTACCGCGATACAACGTGTAAAAGACCATCCAGATGTGGGCGGTATGATCTACACTGTGGGCAACGAGCAGGATTATCACTTCAAAGTGCTTTTTCTCATCCTTCAAAAGTTAGGTTTTAGCTGGGCAGAGCATTTATCACATCTTAGTTATGGTATGGTAGATCTTCCCAGTGGAAAGATGAAAAGCCGTGAAGGGACGGTAGTTGATGCTGATGATCTTATCGTTGAGATGTCTTCCACCGCAAAAACAATCTCAACGGAACTGGGCAAGCTCGAAGGCTTTACTGATACCCAAAAAGAAGATTTATACAAAGTTATAGGCCTTGGGGCGTTGAAATATTATATCCTGAAAGTAGATCCTAAAAAACGTATTCTCTTCAATCCGGAAGAATCTGTGGATTTTCAGGGAAATACCGGGCCGTTTATTCAATATACCTACGCGCGCATTCAGTCCATTTTGCGTACCGCGGAAGAAACCGGGGTAAAACAGGAAATTGAACGAACGCAATTGCATCCCAAAGAAAAAGAGCTGCTGAAACTCATTTCCGCATATCCCGCAACCATTCAGCTGGCAGCGGCAAATTTGAGTCCGGCATTGCTGGCGAACTACACTTATGATCTGGTTAAGGAATTTAATTCGTTCTATCAGCAGGTTTCCATTCTGGGCGCAGATACGGCAGAGGAAATAAGTTTCCGCGTAGCGCTATCGCGCAAAGTGGGCGAGGTGATCGCATCGGCATTTGCGCTTCTTGGTATTCAGGTTCCGGAGCAAATGTAGTGCTGTAACTTCTTGTGGTATAAAGGATAAGCCACTCGAAAATATTAAATATATTTGAGTAAGCACAAATACTATGGATTTCCAATCAAGAAAAATCAAGTTTATACAGGAATTTTTAGATATTCACAGCGAAGATACGCTATCAAAGCTTGAAAAACTGCTCAAAAAGCAGCGAAAATTGGCTGAAAACGGTAATTTTCAGCGCATGACTGAAGAAGAGTTGAATAGGCGGATTGATCAATCAGAAGCAGATTTCAAAGCTGGAAAATACAAACAGCATTTAGAAATAGCAGCCAAATATAATGATCATATTTGACCTTATTTCTTCAATTTCTGGTGGATTCTAACTTTTTCGGGGATTATCACACCTATATCACCAATGAAATTGATTATTTCAGAACTAATTACCAGAAGAAAAAAGCAATTTATTCTCAGTGGAAATTGTTGCGTTCCCCACACTATTTTAGTTGGGATTCAGGTGCTGAAGATAAAAAACATAAAGATTTTTATATCCAATGGGTTGCAGATTTGAATGGTGCTAATATTCAAAATAACTTCTGGAAGGAAAATCAGCCAACTCTTTCTGATACGAAAGAAAACGTCAATATAAAACTCCATGATTTAGCAGAGAATATTTTGCCATTTATCACTGAAAATCAGCGTGCCAACAAAGTGGGTATTATGGTAAATGATATGCTTGCTGCTCATGAAGATATTCGGCAAATGAAAATCAAAATCAGAAAAACCCTGATAAATGATATTCAAAAGTTTAAGCGTGTTTTAAATAATTTAAACCAACTTTTAGAATAAAAACCGATTTCTATAAATCCTTTCTTATTTTACAATCTTATATAATTATGTCATCAGATTCGCTTGCTGGCACACGCCTGATTTTAAAACCGATAACTTTAGAAGACGTATCAGAAATTCATAAATTACATACACTCCCGGAAACTGACCGCTACAATACACTGGGAATTCCGAAGGATTTAGCAGAAACAGAAAAAATAATCAAAGAATGGATAGGAGGAAAAGCGTTGCCAGATCCTCATAATCATGTTTTTAAAATTATACTTCGGGAAAAAGAAGAATTTATTGGGCTTATCGCTTTAAATCCCGGTAAGAAAAAATTCAAAAAAGCTGAACTCTGGTATAAACTCCATGTGGATTACTGGGGAAAAGGCTATGCTACCGAAGCGGTGAAGACAATTCTCGATTTAGGGTTTGGCGCCCTGGGCCTTCATCGCATAGAAGCAGGTTGTGCCGTGAACAATACAGGCAGCATCAGGGTTCTGGAAAAAGCAGGAATGATTAGGGAGGGACGGAAAAGAAAAGTATTGCCTTTAAAAGAAGGGTGGTCAGATACTTATGAATACGCCATTTTAGATACTGATAAATGCTGATAAATTTTTGCTTCCGGTTTCTTTAAGGCTGATCTTTTACAATTGGTTTCGGTTATACACTGCTTCAAATTATATACTTAAGTTAATAAATAACCTATTTTTCCCAAAGCAGGTATTTTTGAAGCATGCGGAATTTCATGCTTGTTAGTTCGTTTATAGCCCTGGGAATAAGTGTCTGCTTTCCTTCCTGGGTGGAAGATATGATCGCCGTGGTCCTTATTTTGACCATTGGGATCATGCATGGCGCAAATGATCTGATTTTACTCAAGAAATCCAAGGGCGACGAGAATACAATCTCCTTAAAAAACCTTTTTTACTACATAGCGGCCGTTGGTTTAATTGCGGCATTGTTCATTCTTTTGCCTCATTGGGCGCTACCTGTTTTTGTGCTTTTTAGCGCCTATCATTTTGGGGAGCAGCACTGGGAAATCAAACTTCAAAAAGGTAATTTATTAAATGGATTATTCTACATAATTTACGGACTTTTTATTTTCGCGCTTTTATTTGCCGCACATCCTGAAGAAGTTCAACAGGTTATTATTAAAATGTCAGGCTTAACCCTTACTTCGGCATTTTTTGATAAATCTTTATTTTGTCTTGCTGCTCTTACACTTGTAACCATCGCTTTTTTGGCCTGGAAAAAAAGGTTGAAAACGTCATGGCTTCAGGAGCTGTTTTTTACAATCGTATTTGTTGTAATTTTTAATACGGCAACACTTTTATGGGCTTTTGCCGTGTATTTTGTGATATGGCATTCCATTCCTTCCATCAAAGAGCAAATTGAATACCTCTATGGTGGCGTTTCTAAAAGTACCGTAACAGGTTACCTGGGATACGCCTGGAAGTATTGGGCAGCCGCATTATTGGGTCTTGGAGTGGTTCTTTATTTCTTTTGGGGCGATGAGTACCTTTTGCTCGCAATCTTTTTTTCGTTTCTGGCCGCAATTACATTTCCTCATGTACTGGTTATTTCGAGAATGCACAAATACCGCTGATTTTTGCTTAAAACCGGCTTATTTGAGCTGATTTCCGCTTGATTATTGTCATTTTTTGATGGAATATTCAACTCTATTTAGCTTTTTTTGATACGGAAAAAAGCAAGTTTTAAAGCCTGGTAGCGTCGTAGAATGTCCTCTTTGTTCCCTGTCAAATAAACTTTAGCATTCACGTGGGAATCCTTAAATTTGTGCTCTAAATTTTGAATCAAAACCTATGTTTGATAATTTAAGTGATAAGCTGGACAAAGCGATGCACGTGCTTAAAGGGCACGGCCAGATTACGGAAGTAAATGTTGCCGAAACCCTTAAAGAAGTGCGCCGCGCTTTAGTAGACGCCGATGTGAACTATAAAATTGCAAAAGATTTTACCACTACGGTAAAAGAACGTGCGATGGGTCAGGATGTATTGACTTCACTGAAGCCTGGCCAACTCATGGTCAAACTGGTCAAGGATGAGCTTACCACACTTATGGGTGGCGATGCCGAGGGTATTGATCTTTCCGGAAACCCCAGTATCATATTGATGTCTGGTCTTCAGGGTTCTGGTAAGACCACTTTTTCCGGTAAACTTGCCAATTACCTAAAAACCAAGAAAACCAAAAAACCATTGCTTGTTGCCTGTGACGTATACCGCCCGGCGGCAATAGACCAGCTTCACGTAGTAGGAGAGCAGGTGGGTGTTGAGGTTTTTTCCAATAGGGAAGAAAAAGATCCGGTTAAGATTTCTCTGGCGGCGATTGCGCACGCGAAACAAAATGGTCACAACGTAGTGATTATTGATACTGCCGGCCGTCTTGCCGTAGATGAGGCCATGATGACCGAAATCGCCAATGTTCACGCTGCCGTTAAACCTCAGGAAACCCTGTTTGTAGTGGATTCTATGACAGGACAGGATGCGGTAAACACCGCAAAAGCCTTTAACGAGCGTCTCAATTTTGACGGGGTTGTACTGACTAAATTAGATGGTGATACCCGTGGTGGTGCGGCACTTTCCATTAAATCTGTGGTAAACAAACCTATAAAATTCATAGGTACAGGTGAGAAAATGGAAGCGCTTGATGTTTTCTATCCTTCCCGAATGGCAGATCGTATCCTGGGAATGGGTGATGTTGTATCCCTCGTGGAGCGCGCCCAGGAACAGTTTGACGAAGATGAAGCTCGTAAGTTACAGAAGAAAATAGCCAAAAATCAGTTCGGTTTTGATGACTTCCTAAAGCAGATTCAGCAGATCAAAAAAATGGGTAACATGAAAGATCTGATCGGGATGATACCCGGGGCCGGTAAAGCCTTAAAAGGTCTTGATATTGATGACGACGCCTTTAAAGGTATTGAAGCCATCATTCACAGTATGACCCCGGCAGAACGCACAGAGCCTACAATCATCAATAGTAGCCGTAAAAAACGTATTAGTAAAGGTTCTGGTACTACCGTACAAGAAGTAAACCAATTGCTGAAACAGTTCAATCAAATGGGTAAGATGATGAAAATGATGCAGGGAGGCGGTGGTCGCCAGATGATGCAGATGATGAACAAAATGAGGTAAGAGCTGATCAGCTATTACCTCATTTTGTTCAGTTTGAGATTTTATGTTTCAGGTTGCTCATTAATTTTGAAACATTACAACTTCTAACCTTGAACTTTTAACTTACAATTTTTAGAATGACGATCCTAGACGGCAAAAAAATCAGCAATGATATTAAGGAAGAGATAACCGGCCAGGTTACACAAATGAAAGAACGGGGAGAAAAAGTCCCGCATCTTGCCGCAATTATCGTAGGTAATGATGGTGCCAGCATGACGTACGTAAACAGTAAGGTACGAGCCTGCAAACGCATAGGATTTGAATCTACATTAGTCCGCATGCCCAGTACCAGCAGTGAACTTGAACTTTTGAAAAAGATCAAAGAACTGAATGAAGACGACAATATAGACGGCTTTATCGTGCAGTTGCCGCTTCCGCCCCAGATAGATACGCAGAAAGTATTGCTCGCAGTCAATCCTGACAAAGATGTTGACGGATTTCATCCTACCAATTTTGGTAAAATGTCCCTTGATATGAGCACTTTTATCCCGGCGACACCTTTTGGAATACTGGAGCTTTTGGAGCGCTATGATATACCTACAAAAGGGAAACATACCGTAGTTATAGGCCGAAGTCATATTGTGGGACGTCCCATGAGTATTTTAATGGGTAGAAGTGGTTTTCCCGGTAATTCTACCGTAACCCTTACCCATGAATTCACAAAAAATATCACCCAGATCACGTCCCAGGCTGATATTGTAATTATTGCCGTAGGTATCCCGAATTTCCTCAAAGTGGAGATGATTAAGGATGACGCAGTAGTTATTGATGTAGGTATAACCCGGGTTCCTGATGAAAATGAAGAACGGGGTTATTATTTGGCAGGAGATGTAGACTTTGAAAATGTAAGTAAACGTGCAAGTTTCATTACTCCCGTGCCTGGGGGAGTGGGGCCTATGACCATTGCGATGTTGCTTAAAAATACTTTATTGGCCAGGGAAAGGCACCGTGGAGAAAAATATTAAATTGATTTTTTCAATAAAAAACGGTCATTTTCGATAAGAAAATGACCGTTTTTAGTATGAAATAGACTGTCTTCCCTGAAATTTAGATTTCAGAATCCTTTTTTTCTACCAGAAAATGTTTTGCACAAAGGGCCGCGCCTATTATACCCGCGTGATTTTCGGTTTTAGCTGCCCGTATGGGAACCTGAACATCCAGATATTTCCTGTATTCATCAATATTTTTACTGGCACCGCCGCCTATAATGATAAGGTCAGGACTGGTCACCGTAGTTGCCATCTGCAGAAATTTATTGAAGCGCTTGCCCCACTTTTTGAAGCTCATATCATTGTCGCGACGTACCTTTCGGGATGCGTATTCCTCAATGGTTTTTTTCTTCTTGTAGCGCATTTGTCCAAGTTCAAAATTAGGGATGAGCTGACCGTTGTAAAAAAGTCCGGTGCCTATACCCGTACCTATGGTAACCGTCATCACTAAACCTTCAACATCTTTTCCTACGCCAAAAGTCACTTCTGCCAGGCCGGCGGCATCTGCGTCATTAATTACCGCAACGGGCAGGCCTATATGCTGAGCGATCATGTCATCTACCTGCAGCCCTAACCATTCTGGATCAAGATTGCCATGTTGTAATGCTTTGCCATTATGAATTACAGTAGGAAAGCCTATGCCTACCGGTCCCTTCCAGTCCCATTCTTTTACAACCTGACCTATTGTTTCAATCATCGCCTTAGGCTTACGTGGAATAGGGGTGTCCAGCCTAAAACGTTCTCCTAAAAAATCTTCATTGATCAGATCTACCGGAGCACCTTTTATACCTGAACCACCTACATCAATACCTAATAATTCCATAATTTTTATTTACTGGAAGCCTTACCGGAATATTACTTCGGAAGACCTAAACTTATTTTTTTCCGCATTGCGGATGACAAATTTAATGTTTTAGATGCTTTTGCCAACTAATTATATATTTAAAGCAATAGGTGTAGAAAAGGTTTTCAGCATAGATTCCGCAGAAACAGCGAATTTGCATGAATTTATTGGAAATCCTATATGTTAAAACGGTTGGAAATCAAATAGATCCCCAACCGTTTTTTGGTATTTTATACAATTTTTATGGACGATACCGAAAAATCCTATTTTCTAGTAAAATTTCCTTTCTGTGATGTTATATACTGTTACCGAAAGAACCCTGCCGACATTAAAGTTGTTCACCCTGCGCTTTTGCTAGTGTTGATTCACCATATTCATTTTTGTAGATCTTCAAAATCAACAGAAATAAACTGATAAGTAAAGGTCCAAAAATCAAACCGATAAAGCCAAATAAAGGTACGCCCACAAGCACACCTATGAGCGTAACAAGGGGGTGAACATTGGCGAGACGTTCCAGAACATAAAGCCTTATGACATTATCTGTAGAACCTACGACAACAATCCCGTAAATAGCAATACCTATGGCCTGTGCCGTATCACCAGAGGAAACCATAAGGATTACGACAGGTACGATACCTATAAGCGTACCCACAAAAGGGATCATTGATCCTATGGCCGTGATCACAAACCAGAAAAAAGGATCTGGAACACCAAATATCAAATAGCCTATTAACGCGACAATACCCTGGGCAACAGCGACTAACGGAATCCCCAGTGCATTAGATCGTACCATGGCAATACTTTCCTTGCCTATTACCTTTAGATTGTTATTGCCCAGTGGTATATAGTCATAAATACTTTCTTTCATCTGCTTGCTATAAACAAGCATATAATAAAGTAAAAAATACATGATACCTATGGCTATGGCGACGTTAAAAGTGCTTCCTGCCAGTGCCTTTAGATTTGTAGATACCCATTCTGTTATGGAGTTGGTGTCTATAGAGTCACTTAGATTGTAGCCCAGATCAGATTCCCATGTGTTTATCTGTGATTTGATGGCTTGTGTTACGCGTTCAGAATTTTTAACCGCCTTGCTTATTTTTGATGTAAGCATCATCACGATAAGACTGATGGGGACAAGGATTACCAAAAATGACATCATCATAAGGAAGCCAGCAGCCCAGGGCCTTCCCCATTTCTTTTTGACCAATGCCTTCATCCATTTACGTAAAAGCACATATAATGTTATTGCGCCTAAAAATCCAGAGAGGTAAGGTGTAATCTCTTTGAAAATAAGTACGGTAAGAAAGAGTATAACGAGCAGTAAAAATAACTGACGTACGAGTTGAGGTTTGAGTTTATTTGTACTCATGAAGCAAAAAGTTGACTCATATCCTTAAAACTTTTAAATTCAAGTGCATTACCACAGGGATCGTAGAAAAACATGGTTGCCTGTTCACCTACCTGCCCTTCAAAACGGATGTAGGGCGCTATAACAAAATCTATATTTTTTTGTTTGAGATCTTCGGCAAACCCGTGAAATTGCTCCCACTCGAGCACTACGCCAAAATGAGGCACGGGAACAGCTTTACCATCTACGGCATTGTGATGCGTAGATGCATTTTCTTCTTTAGGTTTATAATGAATCACCAGCTGATGGCCGAAGAAATCAAAATCAACCCAATCTTCGCTGCTTCGGCCTTCTTCCAAGGCGAGTGTATCGCGATAAAAAGCACGGGCTTTGGCAACATTATCTACGGGTATTGCAAGATGAAAGGGTGCTGGCATAAAGTAAGTGGCTATTTTGTATTGATTATGTTTATTGGTAAAATTTAATTATTCCTAAGGGCATCAATAAGTTCTTTCTTGGTCATTTTAGATCTACCGGAAATACCCACTTTTTTTGCCTGATCGTAAAGTTCCTGTTTGGTGCGCTGTTCATAATCCTCGGCTTTGCCACCTTTTTTACCCGCATTAGGGGAATTAGCGATACGCGCGGCCTTTTGCTGGCTATACCCTTTTTCTAAAAGCGCATCATACTGCTCTTCATTTTTGATGCTGGGGCGGGTATTTTTAGCCATAATTCAAATAATTTTAGACTGCTAAAAGTAATAAGAAACTTTGATCTTATGTTTTTTCTTAACAGATGTTTATTACCGGTGATAAACAAAATTTATAATGGTTTGCTGCGTCTTCTTTTGCCTCGCGGAATTTCATTTTCTGTCTTTAAGTCAGAATTTTTGAGCTCATCCTGACTTGGGATTCCCTTGCTTTCACTTACTAATTCCTGAATGGTTTCCAATTCTTTTGCGGTGAATTCCCTGTAGCTACCTACAGCTATATCAAGTTGAATGTTCATAATGCGAACTCTTTTTAGCCGGGTCACATTATAATTTAAGTATTCACACATTCTGCGTATCTGGCGGTTGAGCCCTTGTGTAAGAATGATCTTAAAGCGTTTTTTCCCCATTTGCGTCACCTCACACTTACGGGTTACGGTTTCCAGAATGGGTACTCCTGAGGCCATCTCGTCAATAAAACGCTGGGTGATGGGCTTGTCTACCTCAACAATATATTCTTTGTCATGCTGATTTCGGGCACGTAAAATCTTATTTACGATATCACCATCGTTAGTTAAAAATATAAGACCCTCGCTAGCTTTGTCAAGTCGTCCCACGGGGAAGATGCGCGTAGGATAGTTTATAAAGTCAATGATATTATCCTTCTCTACCCGGGTATCTGTCGTGCAAACAATCCCAACAGGTTTATTAAAGGCGAGATACACAGGTTTATCCTGCTGGTTCTCTATTTTTTTACCATTTACCCTGATTTCTTCATTCCCGGTTACCTTGATGCCCATTTCTGGAAGTTCCCCATTAATTGTGATGCGGCCTTCTTCTATTAGTTTGTCAGCTTTTCTGCGGGAACAGAAACCTATCTCGCTGAGGTATTTATTTAAGCGGGTGAGTTTGTCCTGCGTCATGAAGTAAGGTTTAATATGGGATTAAGCGAGCGATGCCGATTGTACGACAATGTCTTCAGAAGGAATTTTTTCTCCTTGTAAAAATTTTAAAATCACCTTATCTACGGCCTCACCATACAGCGAGTGGTTGAGACCGGTGGTGTAAACGAGTGTTGATTTCGGCCAATTATTATGAATGGCTTTAGATCCATAGGAGGGGGTAATGCTGTCATCCTTATCATGAATGATAAGACCGGGAATTTGTATTTTTTTAGCCAATGCCGCACTTGAAAATTCTTTTTTGATAAATCCAAAGCGTTTTTTGAAATAGGCATCCATCACTTGAGTAGTCCTGTTACTGAGTCCCAATAATTTTTCAGAGTCCGCAAGCATATCTTCAAGTTTGTCTGGGGCACCCAGAATGACCATGCGTTTTACATGCGTATCTGGATGTTTGCTCTGGTTGTGAATAGCGGTCATCGCCCCTATAGAATGACCCACAATATACGTGGGCTCATATTTTTCTTTTATAAGCTGCATGGCTTCATCGTAAAGTGGGACATATAAACTGAACCCTTCACTATAGCCATGTCCAGGGGCATCAAAGGCAATGATTCTATAGTTTTTTTGCTGCAACTCTTTTATCAGCATCTTGTACCTGTGGGTGTTACTTTCCCAGCCATGTACGAGAAGGACGGTTTCACCCTCACCCGGCCAGATATATACCTGCAACTCCATATTTTTAAATGGAATCCTTTCATGACGTGCAGGGTTTAAAAAATCTGTATGGTGGGTTCTGATTTTACCTTGTCTGGGGGTACTGAACAACGAAAATACCTTGCCTGCCGCCTTATCTGGTGCAATATAAGCGAGTAGGTTTATGTAGCCACCCAGTAACTTGGCAATTATTTTTTTAAAACTGCTACGCATAAAAAGCAATCTTTTAAAGATTTCAAAGGTAAGGGTTATTGAAGGGATTTAAGGGCAAAAAAATCAGCCTTTACCAGATTGATTAGCATACTTGAGCAGGGAAATACCGGCGAAGAAAAAAATAATACCAAGAATACCAAGCGCCCAGGGGCTTAGACCCACGTTGAGACTTCCAAAAATGCCCATGACACCTATTACCAAAGCGATAGCTCCGGCAAGGGTAAGGATAAGGGCGAGTGTTTTGATCATTATCAGTATAATTTTGAGCCGTAAAAGTATCAAAAACAAGTGTTGACGTACAGGTAATTAACGCGATTTTAATTCAGAAGTGATCAATAATGGCCATAATCGGCTATTGTCGTGATTTTATCTGCCATTTTTTGATTTCAGCTAGTGCTTCTTTTTCATCGCCCCAGCTTTGGATGGTTGTTTCATTTTGCGAGTCATAATTAGTGAACCAAAGTCCTATAATTTCGCGCGCAGCGGGATAGTTTTTGTTGAATGCTTCCCAGTTTGCCGCATATATATGCTGTAGTCTTTGATCTGTGGGGATAGCAATGACCTTATAGTCAAGTTCCCCATCATCCACTAACTTTAGTACCCCAAGGGGGATTACCTGTTGTACACTCCCGGTGGACATTGATGCGCCCAGTATGAGAATATCGAGGGCATCGCCGTCGCCTCCCCGTGCGGGATCACTATAGGTAGACGGAATAAAACCATAACTGCCAGGGTACCCTAGAAATGCTATATACCGGTCCTTACCCTGGCGCTGGTCCGGTAAAAAATTCCTTGTGTTATGATCATATTCAATCTTCTTATTAGTACCTGCCGGAATTTCAATAACCGCATTGAGGTGCGTAGCCGAGAACGTGGGAACCGTGTAATAATCTTTTCTCCCGGCGCACGAAGCAATTAAAAGAAGGGCAAAGCACCTCAGCCATTTGATATGTTTACCGAAGTTGATCATTGCTTATAAAAATTATTTTTCAGTTAAAAGCAATACTGAAATGAATACGTTAACCGGTTGTTACTCAAAAATCACTAAGTGATTGATTCAATTGAACGATATTACCAGCCCAGCATAAAATATTTGATTTTGGCCTTATCCGGTATTTGAGCTGGTTCTACTTTAGTACCAGGACCAAATTGCAGTTCGCCGGAAAGTTCTTTTTTGTCTATTGTGAAATAGGCATTGATCTCATCTACAAATACGATAATAGTACTTAGCAAAGATTCTACTTTGTTTATCGTGTAGGCGTCCTGTAACTCTTTAAAAGTACTCAATGTGGAAATCCCTTTTTCCGTTTTGTAGCGGGAATCAAAAATCTGAATGGTTTTGATGGTTGCGGTATCTGCTTTTGTAGCAGTGATCAGGCTCAACAATTTTTCTCCGCCTTTTTCATAAATAGTAATTATCCCAGAGTCATTCTGGCGGTTTTCCGTGGAATTTTTATCAATAATACTGTCATTAGCAAATAAAGTACTGACTTCACTTACCTGTGTTTTCTGCGTAAGCGGCCCCACACTGGTAGGGGTAATGGTAAATGGATCGTCCCCTTTACAGGAAATGAGTAAAATGGAAAGCATAAAGCTGGCAGCCAGCGTTTTGAAATGTTGCACGTGTTCTTTAATTTTGAGGTTATTGTTATTTGATCATTTTTCCCAGAATGCCCAGAACGCTCCGTATAACGGTGGTGCTGGTCAATACTTTGAGAATTGCTTTTTGAGTGGCTTGACCCATATCAGATGAGGAAGACGAACTCATTTTTTTTCGTTCTTCCTGTGTTTTCTGCTTGATTTCTTCGGTTTTTGCCTCTTCTAATTTTTTGGTAAGGAGTTCATAGGCGCTCTCCCTGTCTATGGTTTCATTGTATTTGGCAGTAAGTTCTGATTTTCGGTATACTTCTTCAAGCTCTTCTGGGCTAAGAATATCCATCCTGGATACCGGTGCGCGCATCAATGTGGCAGCCAGTGGGGTAGGCCGGCCTTTTTCATCAAGTGCAGAAACCAGGGCTTCCCCTATACCCAGGGAAGTCAGTACGCTTTCCGTATCATAAAATTCTGAAATGGGGTAATTCTGCGCGGTAAGCTTTATCGCCTTTCGGTCTTTTGCCGTAAAGGCGCGCAAGGCGTGTTGTATTTTTAAGCCCAACTGACTTAAAACACCTTCGGGCACATCCGTGGGGTTTTGAGTAATAAAATAAAGTCCCACCCCTTTAGAACGGATAAGCTTTACCATGTTTTCAATCTGATCATGAAGTGCTTTAGAGGCCTGATCAAAAATAAGGTGCGCTTCGTCAATAAAAATGACCAGTTCAGGTTGCCCGCTATCGCCTTGTTCTGGGAATGTGCTGTAGATTTCAGCCAATAAACTCAGCATAAATGTTGAAAACAGCTTGGGCCGGTCCTGAATGTCTGTTAGGCGTACGATATTAATTGCGCCGTGACCCTTGGTATCCAGCCTTTTTATATCCTGAACATCAAAGGATTTCTCACCGAAGAAAAGCGCAGCACCCTGTTGTTCAAGGGCTACGATTTTTCTTAGGATTGCGCCCGTGGAAGCAGTGGAAATACTGCCGTATTCTTTTTCGATTTCCTTATTGCCCTCGTTATTGGCGTAAAGCAACACTTTTTTAAAGTCTTTAAGATCTAGCAGTGGTAAGTCATGATCATCACAATATTTGAACAATACCGAAATTATACCGGCCTGTACATCACTTGCGTCCAGGATCTGTGAAAAAAGTATGGGACCAAACTCAGTCACGGTGGCGCGCAAACGTACACCGCCCTGTTCAGAAAGGCTCAATAATTCGACCGGAAAGCCGGTTGGTTCATAAGATAATCCTATTTTATCCTGTCTTTCCGTTATTTTTGGGTGGTTTACACCAGGTTTTGCGAGTCCGCTGAGGTCCCCCTTGATGTCCATAAGTAGAACGGGAATACCTTTTAGGGATAGATTTTCGGCTAATACCTGTAGCGTCTTGGTTTTTCCCGTACCGGTAGCCCCGGCAATGAGACCATGGCGGTTGAGGGTTTTTAGCGGTACGTTTATGTGTGCATGTGTAAGTACTTCCCCCTCAAACATAGCAGCACCCAGTGTGATAAAATCACCTTCAAAGGAATTACCTGCTTCAAGGGTTGCCCTAAAATTTTTTGCGTTTGACATAGTTTGCACCAATTTTCGTCAAAAGTAAGTATTACAGAAAGAAAATTGCTCCTATACGCACTTTTTGAACCTGTCTTTTTATATCGGTTTAAAAATTCATTCGTATGGCCACATCCTTATTTTTCTATAAAGATCACAATCCTTTAAATCTGAGATTTGCGTACCTTTGCCCCCTTATGACAAAAATGGCGATTGATAACATGGAGGATAGGGTAAAGCTGGGCGAGCTCCTGCCCTTGATGGAAGAGTTTTATACCATACAGGGGGAAGGGCATCATACCGGCAAAGCGGCCTATTTTATTAGACTGGGTGGTTGCGACGTAGGCTGTCACTGGTGCGATGTAAAAGAAAGTTGGGATGCAGCGATTCACCCGCCCACAGAGGCTTCACAAATTGTGGCCAATGCTTCAAAATATAGTAACACCGTTGTAGTTACCGGCGGCGAACCCCTAATGTGGGATATGAGCCGCTTGACGGAACGGTTGAAAAAAGAGGGAATGCAGGTGCATATAGAAACGTCCGGAGCCTACAAATTTACAGGGGATTGGGACTGGATCTGTCTTTCTCCCAAAAAACGAATGCTGCCCACCGCGGAAATTTATCCCGCAGCACACGAACTCAAGGTAATTGTTTATAATAAATCTGACTTTGCTTTTGCCGAGGAACATGCCGCAAAAGTGGCGCCTCATTGCGAACTTTATTTACAGCCAGAATGGAGCGTGCGCGAGAAAATGACTCCGCACATTGTTGAGTATGTGATGAACAATCCCAAATGGAAAATCAGTCTTCAGACCCATAAATACTTGAATATACCGTAATAAAAAACCCCTCGTGAGAGGGGTTTTTTAAATTTTATAAGGTTTTCAATCTTACATTGTAGTGGTAAATGGAACCTGTACATAGGTATTATCCCATCCCATTAACATATCTGCACCACCCTCGCTTGGCTGAAAGGCCATTGAGAAAGACTCGATGATTTTATCTGCCTTACGAACTGGTGTGGTAATACGTACCATATCACGTTCTTTTTTATAACCATAAGCTCCCCAGGTATCATTATCCTTATTAAGGATCACGGTCCATTCTTTTTCTCCCGGAATGGTAAACAATGTGTATGTTCCCGCTTTTACCTTTTTATCACCTATCATCATATCCTGGTAAAGTTTGATTTCGGTAGATTCATTAGCTCCCGTTCTCCATACTTCCCCATAAGGCTGTAATTCACCAAAAACCACACGGTCATTTTTAGAAGGTCTGCTGTAAATTACACGTATGAGCGGACTCTTATCCTGTGCACGGAACATAGCAATATCCATAGGGCTTTTGTCAGCTTCCGGGAATTCCTGAGCTTGAAGGGGCGCCGCAAATAAAAGAGTCAGCATCAAGCTTGTTATAAAAAATGATTTCATTGTATTTAGATTTAAATTTATTAGTAATCAAATATACAATGTGGCGCTTGAAGGCTTGTTAACTTCTCTATAAAATAAGAACTTGCAATTTTTAAATTCAAGCTAGAAAAAGATTGCGATTATGTTTCATATTAAAATTGAAATTATAGAATATGTTTTAAATTGAAACTAAATTGATGATTTTGCTTTAGGAATTAGAAGTATAAATGCATCTTTGGCTTTATAAACATTATAAAAAATTAGATTATGTGCGGAATAGTTTGCGCTTACGACCTCAAGCAAAAGTCTGAAGACTTGCGACCACAATTATTGGAAATGTCTAAAAAAGTACGTCACCGCGGTCCTGACTGGAATGGTGTGTACAGTGATGAAAAAACCATCATGGCGCACGAGCGTCTCTCCATTGTAGATCCTGCCTCTGGAAAACAGCCTTTATTGAGCCCTGATGGAAAACTGGTTCTTGCCGCAAATGGAGAAATCTATAATCACCGCGCACTACGCAAAACTTTAAAGAACACATACGACTTTCAAACAGAATCAGATTGTGAAGTTATATTGGCATTATACCAGGAAAAAGGCCCCGATTTTCTGGATGAAATGAACGGTATTTTCGCTTTTTCCCTTTATGATACTGAAAAGGATGAATACTTTATAGCCCGTGACCACATGGGGATTATCCCATTGTATATGGGATGGGATAAAAATGGTACTTTCTATGTGGCTTCAGAATTGAAAGCACTTGAGGGAACCTGTACAAAAATAGAATTGTTTCCTCCGGGTCATTACCTGCATAGCCGCGATGGCGAACTTAAACAATGGTACAAGCGGGACTGGATGGAATATGATGCGGTCAAAGACAATGAGACCGATATCCAAAAGATCAAGGATGCGCTGGAAGCTGCCGTTCACAGACAATTGATGTCTGACGTGCCTTATGGTGTGCTGCTTTCCGGAGGTCTTGATTCGTCAATAACTTCTGCGGTGGCTAAAAAATATGCGGATAAGCGCATAGAATCAGATGATACTTCTGCCGCATGGTGGCCCACATTGCACTCTTTTTCCGTAGGGCTTGAAGGTTCGCCAGATTTGGCCGCTGCGCAAAAAGTAGCAGACCACATTGGTACGGTGCACCATGAGATAAAATTTACCATTCAGGAAGGACTTGACGCCATTCGCGATGTAATCTATAATCTGGAAACTTATGATATCACCACAATTCGTGCTTCTACGCCCATGTATTTAATGGCGCGTGTGATCAAATCCATGGGCGTAAAAATGGTACTTTCCGGTGAGGGGGCAGATGAACTTTTTGGCGGTTATTTATATTTCCACAAAGCACCAAATGCAAAGGAATTTCATGAAGAGACCGTACGTAAATTGAGCAAATTGCACATGTACGATTGTTTACGGGCAAACAAATCACTTGCCGCGTGGGGGATTGAAGGTCGTGTACCGTTTTTAGACAAAGAATTTATGGATGTAGCCATGAGCATCAACCCACAGGATAAAATGATCAACGGGGAGCGCATGGAAAAATGGGTGATTCGTAAAGCTTTTGAGGATTATTTGCCAAAAGAAGTCGCATGGCGCCAGAAAGAACAGTTTTCTGACGGCGTGGGCTACAGCTGGATAGATACGTTAAAAAGAACAGTTAACGAAAGCGTAAGCGATGAGCAACTTGCAAACGCACGTTACAAATTCCCCATACAAACCCCACAGAACAAAGAGGAATTTTACTACCGAAGCATTTTTGAAGAGCACTTTCCCAGTGATGCCGCTGCACTTTGCGTACCACAGGAAGCCTCGGTCGCCTGTAGTACCAAGATTGCTTTAGAGTGGGACGAAGCCTTTAAAAACATGAACGATCCCAGTGGTCGCGCCATTGCAAACGTACATACAGATGCTTATGTGAAAGGGTAGGTAAACAACCTATTTTTACTGAAAAACCTCCAAAAATCATCGAAAATCGATGATTTTTGGAGGTTTTTTGTTCTTAAGAACTACATTTTAGCTCATTTCCACTTTGTGGCATTTTATTCCTTATTCGATAAATCCTTGATTTTTATATTCTTAAAAATAACGCCCTGTCCTTCGGCCTGCAGGCCGATATAACCGCTATTAAGCAGTTGGCCATCTTTTTTCATTTCAGGGTCAAAGCCGTTGGCAACCTCACCACCTATTTGCGGTTTGGTGTATTGAAGAACCGTTTTTCCATTGACTTTGTGGATGACGAGTGAGTCGCCATAAACGATAAGGTCTGCCTCCACCCATTCGTTCCAGGGAATGGTGGGAGAAGTGGATTCAATACAATGCCGGGGGTCCATCTCCCCTTCAAAAATCACTTCAGTTCCCGGGGAACACATATTTCCCGTAGGCCGAGGATTTCCATCTTCGGCATCAGCGAGCATTTGATATTCCACGGAAATAGGCCAATCCTGCTCTTTCAATATGGTTTTTGGATCTTGTGAGTGAAACATAACGCCGCTGTTCCTGTAGGTATAAACGGGCGCATCTTCCATCCACTGTTGCGTGAATTTATAACGGAACTTTAGATGAAAACTTGAAAAAGGCTGCTTGTAGAATAAATGCCCATAGCGTTCATTAAACTGCTCATATTCGTCATAATTTACTTCTATGGTTCCATCCTTAACCCGAAAAGTATTGGCGTAATTGTCGCCCAATTCATGATGATAGATTTTTGGAGTCCAGCCCTCCAGATTTTTTCCGTTAAAAAGGTCTTGCCAGTCTGCCGGGTCTTCTTTTGTACTACCACAAGAGCCCATAAACAGTAACACTGCGAGCATGATAATGCAGGCTTCATACTTCCTTTTAATACGTACGTTTTTCAAATTCATGGGTAATTTTTTAATTTTTAGCGTGGACATCGGCAGTTTTAAAAATAGTCAATCTGTATAACTTATTTAATTCATTTCACGAATAAGCCTAAAAGGATTTAATAATGCTGATCATCCTTTACCTTCAAGGATTCTCAGTACTGATTTTTTTATGTCATTGCTTAGGGAACACGAGTGTTTTTTTGATTACCTGTTGATAACTTAAGACGTTTAAAGGGGCTTTTCCTTAGCTAAAGGCGTATGATGCCTTATATTTGTTTGCTAGCCAAAAATCTATTCCCAGAAACTCAATTTCAATCAAAATTTTATGTTTTCAGGAATATTAAAAATGGCACAACCTAATAACAAATCATGAGCGAAGAAGTAAATAAGAAACAATATTCGGCAGATAGCATTCAGGCCCTTGAGGGTATGGAGCATGTACGCATGCGACCATCCATGTACATTGGTGACGTAGGTGTACGTGGTCTTCATCACCTGGTTTATGAGGTGGTAGACAACTCCATTGATGAGGCCATGGGCGGGTATTGCGACTCGATCAAGGTTATTATCAATGAGAATAACAGTATAAGTGTAGAGGACAATGGTCGTGGTATTCCCGTAGACCTGCATAAAAAAGAAGGCGTTTCCGCCCTTGAGGTGGTTATGACAAAAATTGGTGCCGGGGGTAAATTTGACAAAGATTCCTATAAAGTTTCCGGTGGACTTCACGGGGTAGGGGTAAGTGTTGTAAATGCGCTCTCCAATCATTTGCGTGCTACCGTATATAGGGATGGCGTTATCTGGGAGCAGGAATATGAGAAGGGTAAGGCCATGTATCCCGTAAAATCAATCGGAGAGACTGATAAAAAGGGTACGGTGGTTACGTTTTCACCAGATGACAGTATTTTTCAGCAGAGCGTAGAATATAATTATGATACGCTTGCCAGTCGTATGCGTGAATTGGCATACCTGAATAAAGGGATTACAATTACACTTACCGATAAACGTTTTCCTGACGAAAAAGGAGAGATCGTTACCGAAACCTTCCATTCTGAAGAAGGATTAAAAGAGTTTGTACGTTTTCTTGATGGAAACCGCCAGCCCATCATCGGTGAAGTTATTTCCATGGAAGGTGAAAAGAACGATATTCCGGTTGAGGTTGCCATGATCTATAATGACAGCTATGCTGAAAACCTGCATTCTTACGTAAACAATATCAACACGCATGAAGGAGGTACACATTTAGCCGGTTTCCGCCGTGGACTTACCGGTTCGCTAAAAAAATACGCAGATGCTTCTGGCATGCTTGATAAGCTGAAATTTGATATTACCGGTGATGATTTCCGTGAGGGATTGACCGCGATAATTTCAGTAAAGGTGGCCGAACCTCAGTTTGAAGGTCAGACCAAAACCAAACTGGGTAACCGGGAGGTAACCGCAGCAGTTTCCCAGGCGGTTTCAGAAATGCTTGAAATTTATCTGGAAGAGCATCCCGATGACGCCAAGACGATTGTGCAAAAAGTGATCCTTGCAGCTCAGGCGCGCCATGCTGCAAAAAAAGCCCGTGAGATGGTGCAGCGTAAGACCGTGATGAGCATTGGCGGCTTACCTGGAAAATTATCAGATTGTTCTGAAACAGATCCTTCGGTTTGTGAAGTGTTTCTTGTGGAGGGTGATTCGGCAGGTGGTACGGCAAAACAAGGTCGTGACCGTAACTTTCAGGCGATACTTCCACTACGCGGAAAAATCCTGAACGTGGAGAAAGCGATGCGTCACCGCGTTTTTGATAATGAAGAGATAAAAAATATATTTACCGCCCTTGGGGTAACCATAGGTACTGAAGAAGATAGTAAGGCGCTCAACCTTTCAAAATTGCGCTATCATAAAGTAGTGATCATGTGTGATGCGGATGTGGATGGTAGTCACATTGCGACCTTGATCCTGACGTTCTTTTTCCGCTATATGCGTGAACTTCTTGAAAACGGTCATATTTATATCGCCACGCCACCGCTTTACCTCGTTAAAAAAGGTAAAAAAATGCGTTATGCGTGGAGTGATAAAGAGCGGGATGAATACAATGCTGAAATGGGCGGAAGTGCCGCGGTACAGCGTTATAAAGGTCTCGGGGAGATGAATGCCGAACAATTGTGGGATACCACAATGAATCCGGAATTTAGAACCCTGCGACAGGTTGCCATTGATAGCGGCACCGAAGCAGACCGTATTTTCTCAATGCTTATGGGGGATGAAGTTCCGCCAAGGCGTGAGTTTATTGAAAAGAATGCCGTTTATGCGAATATTGACGTATAAATAGGTCAATATTCATAGTAAAAAGCCCGTTTTTATCTAAAAACGGGTTTTTTTATGCTTAAAAGGCAGGTGTAAATCCATTTATCTTATTTTTAGTGTTCTAAAAATTAACCCCTTATCTATAGAATTATGAAAAAACTTGTTATTACAACTGTGTTGTTTTTTGTGATCTTTACTTTAAGATCACAAAATTATAGTGGTTTTGATGGTGTGATTACCGCCGGAAAAACTGACGCCAGCACATTGATGGAAGCCTATATCGCTCCCGCGATGGAAGGTATGGTTTACTCCATGAGCGGCGGCTGGTACCATACGGCCAAAACCCACAATAAATTAGGTTTTGATATTACCATTGCGGCAAATACCGCTTTTATTCCTTCAAAAAAGGAACTTTTCTCCTTTTCTGATTTGCAATTTGAAAATACAATTACCGCTTCCCCGGGTGTTACGCCCACAGTGGGCGGTGATGCAACGCCTGCTGAGGTTACTGTTGTCACCCGTGGTGGCAGCGCTACTTTTACCATGCCCGAAGGCGTAAAGGATGATCTTCCGCTCAATGCAATGCCCGCTCCCGTGCTGCAGGCAGGTGTTGGTCTTTTGTACGATACAGATCTTATGCTGCGATATACACCAAAGGTGGGCAGTAATGATGTGAAAGGCAGTCTTTTTGGTGTTGGTTTAAAACACAATCTAATGCAGTATTTTGGTCCGTTGGATAATCTTCCGCTCAATGTTTCCCTTTTGGGGGCTTTTTCCAGTATGGATGTGGATTATGATTTGGCAAATAATTCTTCTATAGAAGGCGATAATCAAAAAGCGGAATTTAATTTGAAGTCTTATACAGTCCAGGGTCTTGCTTCTTTGGATTTTCCATTTATAAGTGTTTACGGTAGCCTGGGCTACACAGGTGGCAAATCTGAACTGGATGTCCTGGGCACCTATACCGTAGATTATACAGGGGGAATACAAAGTACCACATTTACAGATCCCATCGCTATTGCCCTCAAACCGTCAAGTTTCAGGTCTTCTATTGGCGCGCGTTTGAGCCTCGGGTTTTTTAAGGTTTTTGCAGATTATACGCTTCAGGAGTACAATAATCTAAGTGCTGGTGTCGCTTTTAGCTTTCGGTAAAATTTGAAAATAGCTTTTCATTTTTATTCAACTTTAAAACTAAGTTCACATAAAACTGTTAAAGAATCAGTATTTTTGAATAAAATTGGGCAGTTTTCGACGTATTCAAGTTGATTTCTGAACGTTTTAATACTAATAGCAATTATAACAATAAAAGTAAATCAAATATGAAAGTTACCGTAGTAGGAGCAGGAGCAGTAGGTGCCAGTTGTGCCGAATATATCGCAATGAAGAATTTTGCGTCAGAAGTCGTACTTCTTGATATCAAGGAAGGTGTGGCCGAAGGAAAAGCGATGGACCTTATGCAAACAGCTTCATTAAATGCCTTTGATACCAGAATCTCTGGAAGCACCAATGATTATAGTAAAACAGCAGATAGCCATGTGGCCGTAATCACAAGTGGTATTCCGCGTAAGCCGGGCATGACCCGTGAAGAACTTATAGGGATCAATGCAGGTATTGTTAAAGAGGTGGCTTCCAACTTAATTAAGCACTCTCCAGAGGTAATTATTATTGTGGTAAGTAATCCTATGGATACGATGGCTTACCTGGTGCACAAAACAACAGATTTGCCTAAAAACAGAATCATAGGTATGGGCGGTGCGCTTGATAGTGCACGTTTCAAATTCCGTCTTGCGGAAGCGCTGGAATGTCCTATCTCTGATGTGGATGGTATGGTTTTGGGCGGTCACAGCGATACGGGTATGATCCCACTTACGCGACTTGCAACACGCAATAGCGTACCTGTTTCTAAATTTATTAAAGAAGATCGTTTAGAACAAGTGATGGAAGATACTAAAGTAGGGGGTGCAACCCTTACTAAACTGCTGGGAACTTCTGCATGGTATGCTCCGGGTGCAGCAGTTTCAGGATTGGTCCAGGCCATTGCCTGTGACCAGAAAAAAATGTTCCCTTGCTCTGTTATGCTTGAGGGTGAATATGGCCTTAGCGATATCTCTATAGGTGTTCCCGTAATTTTGGGCAAAAATGGTATCGAAGAAATCGTTGAAATCGATCTTACCGATGCCGAGAAGAGCAAAATGAAAGAAAGCGCAGAAGCGGTCAAGAAAACCAATGACCTGCTTGAACTATAATCAATTATTTCACAAGCGAGATAGTTTTAAATAATTATGTAAAACGGCTGATTTTACCTTAAAATCGGCCGTTTTTTGTTGCTTTATGATGCTTTGAAAGCTATTGCCGGTGGTTTCGATACATCCCGATGAAAAATCGTGACACTCAACCACCTACAGCGAATTTCAGGTTCAAAATTTAAGAGCCTGGGTCATTTCTTTATTTGAAAAGAGGAGTTTTTAGAAGAACAATTTACATCGAAAGTTCTGGTGGCTGAGTGAATTGCGTGAATCGAGAGCGCAACAAAATTTATATGGAAAGTTATGGTGGTTTCGATACATCCCGATGAAAAATCGGGACACTCAACCACCTACAGCGAATTTCAGGTTCAAAATTTAAGAGCCTGGGTCATTTCTTTATTTGAAAAGAGGAGTTTTTAGAAGAACAATTTACATCGAAAGTTCTGGTGGCTGAGTGAATTGCGTGAAGCGAGAGCACAACAAAATTTTTATAGAAAGTTATGGTGGTTTCGATACATCCCGATGAAAAATCGGGACACTCAACCACCTACAGCGAATTTCAGGTTCAAAATTTAAGAGCCTGGGTCGTTTCTTTATTTGAAAAGAGGAGTTTTTAGAAGAACAATTTACATCGAAAGTTCTGGTGGCTGAGTGAATTGCGTGAAGCGAGAGCACAACAAAATTTTTATAGAAAGTTCTGGTGGCTGAGTGAATTGCGTGAATCGAGAGCACAACAAAATTTTTATAGAAAGTTCTGGTGGCTGGGTGAATTCCGTGAAACGAAAGCGCAACAAAAATTTATATAGAAAATTCTAGGTGGCTGATTGAATTCCGTGAAGCGAGAGCACAACAAAATTTTTATAGAAAGTTCTGGTGGCTGAGTGAATTCCGTGAAGCGAAAGCGCAACGGTATTTGTACCGAAGCCACTGTCTCAAATCATTTCTCGCGAACCCCAAACAAAAAAAACCGCCTAAAAGGCGGTTCTTTTGTGCTTTATAGGCAGTTTTTAGCGGAATTATCCACATTTAGAAGAGCCGCAATCTTTGCAGGTAAGGCATCCCTCCTGATAAATCAATTCGGTAGAACCGCAATTTTCACATTTTTGTTTGTGCGCTACCGTTCCATCTTCAACATAGCGCTTTAAGGCGCGGGCAACACCATTTTTCCAGGTATTGATAGAGGCGCTGTCCAGTTGGAGGCTGTTTGTCAATTCCACCGCTTTTTCAATGGGCATACCATAACGCAAGGTGGTCGAAATCAGTTTTGCATAATTCCAATATTCCGGGTCAAACTTATGGGAAAGCCCTTCAATGGTTGTTTTATAACCCCGCTTGTTTTTGTACTGAAAATCGTAACGTGAAGTTCCGTCCTCATTCCGGTTTTTGATGATAACACCGCTTTCTACAGATCGTGGCAACAAGATTCCATCTTCATCATCTGCCATTCCGGTAAAGATCTCGTAAGGTTTCCCGCCGATCAACCCAATAAAAGCAATCCATTTTTCCTTATTGTTTTGAAAACGAACAATATCAGCATCTAAGATTTGTGGACGTTTTGTGGGGAATGCCGTTAGGTCGCTATCTTTTTCTTCTTTCTTTTCCTCGTTTGAAATTAAAACGCCAGAACGGGAACCATCACGGTAAACCGTTACGCCTTTACAGCCAGCCTGCCATGCTTCCAGATATAAATTACCCACTAAAGCTTCGTCGACATCATTGGGCAAGTTAATGGTAACACTTATGCTGTGATCTACCCATTTTTGCACCGCGCCCTGCATGCGAACTTTATTGAGCCAGTCCACATCATTAGATGTTGCTTCAAAATAAGGGGATTTCTTGATTAGAACATTCAGTTCTTCCTGGTTGTAATTTTTATCTGTATCGTAACCGTTGATTTTCATCCATTCTTTAAAACGGTGGTGGAAAACGACATATTCTTCCCAGGAATCGCCCGTTTCATCTACAAAATCTACCCGCGCATCCTTATCATTTGGATTTACTTTTCTACGGCGTTTGTAGACCGGTAGAAAAACCGGTTCGATACCGGAGGTGGTCTGGGTCATCAAACTAGTCGTACCTGTAGGAGCGATAGTAAGCAAGGCGATATTTCTACGTCCATATTCTAGCATGTCATAATACAGTTTTTCATCTGCTTTTTTAAGACGCTGTATAAAAGGGTTTTCTTTTTCCCTTTCGGAATCAAAAATAGGGAAGGCACCACGTTCTTTTGCAGCGTAAACCGAAGCGCGATAGGCTTCCACCGCGATGGTTTTATGAATTTCCACCGAAAACTCGGTTCCTTTTTCACTTCCGTACTTGATACCAAGGGCAGCCAGCATATCCCCTTCGGCAGTAATGCCTATACCGGTTCTTCTGCCTTCTTCAGCTTTTTGCTTGATATTGAGCCATAGGTTGCGCTCTACATTTTTGACTTCGTCCCCTTCTGGATCTGCATCTATTTTAGCTAAAATGGCATCTACTTTTTCAAGTTCCAGATCAATAATATCATCCATGATGCGCTGCGCCTTGCCAATGTGTTTCTTGAACAGTTCAAAATTGAAAGTCGCCTCATCCGTAAACGGATTTTCTACGTATGAAAAGAGATTAATAGCCAGCAAACGACAGGAATCGTAGGGGCAAAGCGGAATCTCGCCACAAGGATTTGTGGAGACCGTTTTGTAGCCCAGATCTGCATAACAGTCAGGCACTGATTCATTAATAATGGTATCCCAGAATAAAATGCCCGGTTCTGCCGATTTCCATGCATTATGGACGATTTTTTTCCAGAGTTTTTCAGCGTCAATTTCTTTCTGATTTACCGGATTTTTACTGAAAATCGGGTATTTTTGAGTGTATTTCGCCTGATTTTTAACCGCTTGCATAAAGCCGTCGTCAATACGCACAGAAACATTGGCACCGGTAACTTTTCCCTGTTCCATCTTCGCATCAATAAAATCTTCTGCATCAGGATGGTTGATGGAAACCGAAAGCATCAACGCACCGCGGCGACCGTCCTGGGCGACTTCCCGGGTTGAATTAGAATAGCGCTCCATAAAAGGTACCAATCCGGTTGAGGTCAATGCCGAATTTTTTACCGGGGAACCCTTGGGGCGTATATGAGAAAGATCGTGCCCCACGCCACCACGACGTTTCATGAGCTGCACCTGTTCCTGATCAATTTTCATGATACCGCCGTAAGAGTCAGAATTGCCGTTGTTGCCTATTACAAAACAATTAGAAAGGGAACCCACCTGATACGGGTTGCCTATTCCCGCCATGGGACTTCCCTGAGGCACGATATATTTAAAGTCGCGTATAAGATCAAAAACCTCGTCTTCGCCCATGGGGTTGGGATAACGCGATTCTATGCGTGCGATTTCTTTGGCGATACGCTTGTGCATGGCGTCTGGCGTGCTCTCATAAATGTTTCCATCAGAATCTTTGAGGGCGTATTTATTGACCCAAACCCGTGCGGCAAGGTCGTCACCCTTAAAATAAGCCAGGGCAGCATTAAAGGCTTCTTCCTGTGTAAAGACAGGAGTATTTGATGGAGAGACTTTTATAGACATAAAACTGATATTTTGCGGTTTATTCTCGAAATTGGAAAGCACAAAAGTATGTATATTTAAGAAACAAATCACTTCGAAGATTCATAAAGTTTACCGATTTATATATGTAAAATATTGATATATAGATAATTATTAATTTATTAACAGCAAATAGTTTACAAATTAATTTAATTTGTTTGTAAAGTTGGTGTTGAATTTTTAAGAAGTTGTGATCTATTGATAATCAGCTGCGGAAGGGTGATTTTTCATCGAAAATCCAATTCTCGAAGCGCATTGCAATTTGGTTTTTGATTGTATTCCTGTGCTTCAAAACCAAGCATTCTTGTGGTGACTCCATTTATTCTTTAAAGTTATTTTTGTGTAAATAGCTGTAAAACATATAGTTGTAAATATTATTATTTGATTTTATTTTTAGCTTTTCCGTTAAGGAAATCTAAATGATAATTATTGGCATTATTCCATTGAAACCCTATATTTGCACGTTTTATAAATTGACGGGGAGGAAGGTTTTCTACCTCAATTAATTAATAGTAGATCATAATGCAGAATAAAGGACTCATCAAGGTATTTGCGATTTTATTTGGGCTGGTAAGTTTATACCAACTCTCGTTCACCTATTTTACCAATTCCGTAGAGGATAAGGCAGAGGTTTTTGCGGAAAGCAAGGTGCCTGCATCCACTGACGATTATGTGGAGCGTAGGGGCGAGGTGAAAAAGATATATCTGGATTCCATAGGAAATGATCCTATTGCCGTAGGTATTACGTATAATGACGCTAAGGAAAAAGAACTCAACAAAGGGCTTGACCTTAAAGGTGGTATGAACGCCATTTTGGAAATTTCTGTAGCAGATATTTTACGAGGCCTGAGCAACAACAGCCAGGACCCGGCATTTAACCAGGCGCTTAGTGAGGCTGCCGAAGCTCAAAAAACAAGTCAGCAGGATTTTCTTGAAGATTTCAACGAAGCTTACCAGAATATCCCTGGCGACAATAGCCTCGCCTCTCCAGATCTTTTTGCAAATACGACACTGGGGGAAAAGGTTAACTTCAACATGAGCAATGATGAAGTGATAGACGTTTTACGTACGGAAGTGGACGAGTCCATAAATTCTGCTTTTGAAGTGTTGCGCAACCGTATCGATAAATTCGGTGTTACTCAGCCCAATATTCAGCGTCTAGATAACCGCTCGCGTATCCTTATAGAACTTCCCGGCGCTACCGATATTGAGCGTGTGAAGTTTCAATTGGAAAGTACTGCACAATTAGAGTTTTACAAAACCTACTTTGCCGGTGATGTTGCAGAATATCTTTTTAATGCAAACAATACCCTTAAAGAACTAATAGCACCGGCAGACGATGCCGCAGTCGCTCAGGATACTACCGAATCAGACGAAGATGATGCGATCAATGACCTGCTTGCCAGTGAAGAAGATACTACCAGTGCTGCAGCTGGCAACAATCCTTTATTTGAGATATTTCAGTTTAACCCTTACATTCAGCAGAACCCACAAACGGCCGTTTTGGGTTATGCCGCTGTACAGGATACCGCTACGATAAACAGATATCTTTCTAAACCAGAAATCATACGTGAACGCCCTCAGAATTTGCGTTTCGCTAAATTCCGTTGGGGAGTTACCGAAAGTGAAGATTCCAATATAGTTCCTTTGTACGCTCTACAATCTGACCGTGCCGGTACTGCCGCTATGGATGGTGATATCGTACAGGATTCAAGACAGCAATATACGCAGACGGGTCTTCCTTCCGTAGGTATCGACTTTGAAGGTCAGGGACCTTCGCAATGGGCAAAAATAACACGTGAAGTAGCACAGCAGGGGAATGCGATCGCCATTGTTCTTGATGATGTGGTTTATTCTGCAGCAACTGCAAAACAGGAAATTCCTAATGGTGCCACTGAAATATCCGGGAATTTTACCGTAAATAAAGCACAGGATCTTGCGAATGTTCTAAAAGCAGGTAAACTTCCTGCTTCCGCTAAAATCATCTCGTATGATGTGGTAGGGCCATCACTTGGTCAGGAAGCGATAAATAGTGGTTTAACCTCGTTTCTTCTGGCACTTTTACTTGTTCTTGCCTGGATGATCTTTTACTATGGCAAAGCCGGCTGGTATGCTGATATTGCACTTGCGGTAAACATTCTATTTATATTTGGAATTCTCGCCGGTCTTGGAGCGGTTCTTACCTTGCCGGGTATTGCAGGTATCGTTTTGACCATAGGTATGTCTGTAGATGCGAACGTACTTATCTTTGAAAGGATCAAGGAAGAAATGGCTAAAGGCAAATCGCAGCGGGATGCCATTAAAGATGGTTTTAACAACGCATTGTCCTCTATTTTAGATGCAAACATCACTACGTTTTTAACTGCATTGATCTTGTTCTTGTTCGGTACAGGACCTATTCAGGGTTTTGCGACCACGTTGATGATAGGTATCGCTACTTCTTTGTTTACTGCAATTTTCATCACCCGTCTATTTATTGACAGCTACGGAAAAAATGGAAAAGTATTGGCCTTTTCAACTCCAGCAACGAGAACTTTATTCCAGAATACGAATGTTGATTTTCTTAGTAAACGTAAAATCGCGTATACATTTAGTGGTGTATTGATTCTCATTAGTATCATCTCCTTCTTTACTAACGGCCTTGATCAAGGTGTTGACTTTGTGGGAGGAAGAAACTATACCGTGCGTTTTGACCACCCGGTCAATGCTAGTGATGCAGAAAGTAACCTTACTGCTGAATTTGGTAGTGCACAGGCAAAAACCTACGGGGATGCCAACCAGTTAAAAATCACGACCAAATATAAGATTGAAGACGAAGGTACAGAGATTGATAATGAGATTCAGCAAAAACTGTTTACAGCATTGAAATCCTATCTTCCTGCGAGCATCACTTACGACCAGTTTATTAAAGGTTCCAATGATGAAAAAATAGGTATTCTAGGGTATAACAAAGTGGGTCCTACTATTGCAAATGATATAAAAAGAGATTCCCTCTGGGCGGTTATAGGTTCGCTTATCGTTGTATTCTTATATATCCTGCTTCGTTTCCGCAGATGGCAATTTTCACTTGGTGCAGTTGTCGCTGTATTCCACGATGTAATTATAGTGCTTGGGATCTTCTCATTGACCTATAAGTTCCTTCCATTTAACATGGAAATTGACCAATCTTTTATCGCGGCGATCCTTACCGTAATTGGTTACTCGCTGAATGATACCGTGGTTGTGTTTGACCGTATCCGTGAATATCTTAATGAGCACGATGCAACCCGAAAAATGGGAACCATTATCAACCAGGCGATAAACAGTACCATTAGCCGTACGTTGAACACCTCGATGACAACCTTGATTGTGTTGCTTGCCATTTTTATCTTTGGTGGTGCAAGTATCATGGGCTTTATGTTCGCACTTATAGTAGGGGTTGTGGTAGGTACGTATTCTTCAATCTTTATTGCGACTCCGGTCATGTTTGATACCGTAGAAAAGAAAGCATTGAAGCACAAAATAGAAAGAGAAGAAGAGGAAGTGGCTCACTAAGCACTCTTAAAATAATAAAAAATCCGCTGGCTCTTATAAAGCTCAGCGGATTTTTTTTTTGCAGTTAATTCAGGAATTTAACCGTCTGTAGAACGAAATCATAAAGTATTATACTGATTTCAGAATGACATATTTAATCGAAATAATGACCAGAAATGCCTGTTTTTTGGTTGATTTCAACAGTTTTTAGATACTTTAAATTAAACTTTCCAGGATTGTACTTTATAAGCACTGTCCCAGAACATAAACTCTAACCTGCTCGCCGTAACGAAGGCTTCGGTCATATTTTCCTGTTTGCATGCAGTAAGATTATCTGCTACAGTGTCACAAATGGATTTCGCCTGTTCTACCAGTAAACCAAATTCTTCTCCTGCATAGGTTTCAATCCATTTGTTATAAGGATTATCCCCGGCTTTTTTATTTTCATAGATATAATCCCCTACTTTTTTATAGATCCAGAAGCAGGGTAAAACTGCAGCCATAGCTACTTCTACCTGCTCCAGGGCCGCGGTACTCTTTAGAAAACATATGTAATGATGGGAGGTGGGTTCTATGATGCCGCGGTGGGCAAGGCCGTATTCTTGAAAATATGAATCGTGCAGTGCTTTTTCTACCACAATGGCACCTTCCGCGAAGCGGGTAAAAGTCAATGCGTGATCAATATTTTGTGCCCTTGCTGCGATTAGTGCCAGGCTTCGCGCAAAGTGTTCCAGATAAAAAGAATCCTGACTCATATAAAACTGAAATTTTTCCAGAGGTAAAGAGCCATTTTGTAGTTCCTTTATGAATGGCATAGTAATGGTTTGCTCGTAAATAGCTTCAATTTGTGACCAGGCGTTATCTGTCCAATTCATTTTTTATAAGTTTTTGAGGATTAAAAAAGTGATTTACCGGTCCGTTGCCCTTTCCTACGGCGACATCTTTACCTTCTAAAATCGCCTGATGAATATAGTTTTGCCCTTGACGAACTGCCTCTTCTAACGATGCGCCCCGAGCGATATAAGAAGCAATTGCGGAAGATAGCGTGCAGCCAGAACCGTGTGTATTATTCGTATCGAATTTCTGGAACGTGTAAGTTTCAACCATGCCATCCGCAGAAAAATAGAGGGAAGTAAGTTTTTCGGACTTTAAATGGCCGCCTTTCAGCAAAACCGATTTACATCCCAACTTCATTATTTTGCTTCCGGCAAGCTTCATGTCTTCCACATTGTGAATTTCCATTTTTGCTAAAATAGCAGCCTCGTCCAGATTAGGCGTAAGTACTGCCGCTAAAGGGAAAAGTTTTTTAATAATGGTTTCGATCGTTTCTTCCTGAATAAGTTTATGACCGCTGGTAGCGACCATTACAGGGTCAAAAACGATAGGTAATTCTGGAAAATCTTTGAGTTTTTCGGTAATGATGTTGACCAATTTTGAGGTGTGCACCATGCCTATCTTAACGGCATCAGGAAAAATATCTTCAAGAATTGCATCGATCTGATCACCCACAACATGTTCTGGGATATTAAAAATGGATTTTACCCCCGTGGTGTTTTGGACTGGAAGCGCGGTCAATACCGAAGTTGCATAACAGCCCAATGCGGATATGGTTTTAATATCTGCCTGTATACCGGCACCACCGCTGCCATCAAATCCAGCTATGGTGAGCACAGATGGATATTTATATTTTTTTTGAATCATGCCTTTTCGATTTCGTTTCTAAGTTGTTCTGCTGCCTTTACAGGATGTGCTGAGGCACATATCGCTGAAACTACCGCGATACAATCCGCTCCTGCCTGTATGACCTCCTGTACATTTTTAGCGTTCATGTTGCCTATGGCCACTAAAGGTTTATCCGTCAAACTCTTTATTTTATTAATTCCCTCCAGGCCCCATTCTATGATGGTATCGGTTTTTGTGGATGTTTTGAAAACCGGACTTATACCCAGATAATCCGCTGCCGCCGTTTCCCTGGTTGTCAGCTGATCCAAATCTTCTATAGAATAGCCAATACAGGGCGTTTTTGTCCATAATTGGGCTACTTTGGATGGTGGAATGTCTGAAGTGCCCACATGGATTCCATAGGCGTTTACATTTATAGCAACCTCTAAATTGTCATTGATGATCAGTGGCACATCATAGGTTTCCAAAAGTTCTTTGAGCTTAAGCGCCTTTTGTTGAAAAACCAATGTGTCACAGTTCTTTTCCCGTAGTTGTACAACATCAACTCCTCCCTTGACCGCTTCTTCTGCAACTTGGAGAAAGTGTTTATGAATGCACGCCTCTTCCGAAAGTACCAAATAGAGCTTAAATGGAAATTGCTTATTGCTTACGTTCAACTTGTAATTTTAAAGTGGAATTAAATTCTTCTTCTGTGAGATTATAAAGCTTGTCAAGAATATGCATTTGCAAACTCCCTGGACCCTTGCTGTCTTGCGCGGCTAATTGCCCAGCAACGCCCAGAATTGCCATCGCGGTCGTCACTGCATCGACTTTGTTAGGGATGACCGCGGCAAACCCCGCAACAATGGCAGTGGCACTACAACCCATTCCGGTGATTTTTGACATCAATTCGTGGCCGTTTTTGAGGTGGATTTCCCGTTGGTTATCCAGAATAATATCTGTTGCGCCAGAGACGCAGACCACGCTACCATATTTGTCATTTAAAACCTTGGCAGCCTCAATGGCTTCACTACTTTCCGCGGAACTATCCACGCCTTTTGTGTTCGTGGTATTGTGTTTGGCAAGGGCCAGTATTTCAGAGGCATTCCCTCGAATGATCGTTGGCTGAAGTTTTAGTAGATCTGTCAGGACTTGATTGCGATACGGAGTGGCGCCTGCGCCCACGGGATCCAGAACCCACGGTTTCTTGAGCGTATTTGCGTGTTTAGCGGCTAGTATCATAGAAGTTGCCCAGTATTCATCTAAGGTTCCAATATTGACCACCAGCACCTGGCAGATGTTCACCATACTTTCCATTTCCTCATGGGCGTGCGCCATGATAGGGGAAGCACCGATTGCAAGAAGTGCATTTGCCGTGTTGTTCATCACCACATAATTTGTGATGTTGTGCACCAACGGGGACTTTTCTCTGAGAAGTTTAATGTTGTTCCAAAGGTTCTCGTTCATCATTGTTTCTTTTAGTTAGAAAAATGGCTGAAGGAACCTCTTTATGATAAAAGAAGTTTATAAACTTTTCCCTACGACGGTCTTAACCGATTCAGGTTCAAAGGGACTGTCTCAATTCTTTTCAGAATACCCCTAAAGCCACTCAAAATTAAACATCTCAGGTAAATTAAAATCACATTTCACGGTAATTTTTCAAGGAAATTTGAACATAAATCAGGCGTTTTTAACTAAAATCTGCCTCATTTTTACCATTTAATCGATATTTATGGAATATTTAAATGGCAAGATGGTTTGCATCATAGCGTTTACAGTTTACTAAAATTAAAATGCAAAAAAGGAATAATACGTATGATCACAGGTTTTATGAAATAGAGAACGCTACAAGAACTTTTCTGATCTTAGAATCTGAAAAACCTGTTTTGTTTGGAGAGTAGGCAAAAAAAAGCAGCCCCGAATTTTCGGGGCTGCTTTGAGAAATAAATAAAAACTAATTTATTTGATCATATCATAGGAGCGCTTTACAAAATCAGTAAGCTCTGCGCCTTTTAATAGACCTTGAGAAAGACGAGCAAGATCAAGGGATTGTTTGATCAAACGTTCCTGCTTTTTCTTGGTCTTGGTATTTAGAATTTCGGAAACCAGTTCATGGTTAGTATTTACCACAAGGTTGTACATATCTGGCATATTGCCCATACCAAACATGCCACCACCGCCGCCGGTCTGTTGCATTTCTTTCATACGACGCATAAATTCTGGCTGCGTGATGATAAAGGGAGCAGAACCGCTATCCATAGGCTGTAATTGCACATTATAGGACTTATTTGCGATAGTTTCCTCAAGCGTTGTTTTTAAAGTTTCCTTTTCCTCATCAGAAAGTTTAGAAATCTGGTCTTCATCTTTTTTGATCAGATTGTCAACGTGGTCACCATCTACACGTACAAAACTTATATTTTCCTTCTCACCTTCAATCTTTTGAATCAAGTGCGGAACTATTGGAGAATCAAGAAGCAATACATCGTAACCTTTTGCTTTTGCAGCTTTAATATATTGGTGTTGCTTATCCTGTTCAGAAGCATAAAGCACGACCAGTTTGCCATCTTTATCGGTTTGCTTTTCCTTTATTTTTTCCTGTAATTCATCAAAAGTATGGAAGCTTCCATCTACGGTAGGGTAAAGTGCAAATTTCTGGGCTTTTTCAAAGAACTTATCTTCGCTCAACATACCATATTCAATAACGATTTTAATATCGTTCCACTTTTTCTCAAAATCGGCACGATCATCATTAAAGAGTTGGTTAAGCTTATCAGCAACT
This sequence comes from Flavimarina sp. Hel_I_48, assembly GCF_000733945.1. Classification (NCBI taxonomy): domain Bacteria; kingdom Pseudomonadati; phylum Bacteroidota; class Flavobacteriia; order Flavobacteriales; family Flavobacteriaceae; genus Flavimarina; species Flavimarina sp. Hel_I_48. The sequence goes on along the minus strand of NZ_JPOL01000002.1, from coordinate 991,962 downwards.
TTTCTGGTAATGTAGCTGCTTATTTTCTTTACGGCGCCATCAGCCTGCAAATAGGAACGGGAAACGTTAAGCGGAATATCAGGAGAATCAATCACACCACGTAACATGGTCAAAAATTCTGGAACGATACCTTCAACGTTATCCGTTACAAATACCTGATTTTGATATAACTGAATGCGGTCACGTTGTGCATTCATGTCCTGGTTTAACCTGGGGAAATAAAGAATCCCTGTAAGGTTGAAAGGATAATCAACATTCAGGTGAATGTGGAAAAGCGGCTCCTCAAATTGCATGGGATACAGCTCACGGTAAAAACCTTTATAGTCTTTTTCCTCAAGTTCTGTTGGCTGCTTGGTCCACGCCGGGTTGGGATTGTTGATTATATTATCAACGGTTTTAGTTTCAGGTTCTGCGTCTTCCGCGGCATCTTCCGGCAAAGGAATTTCCTCCTCTGTGGTACCAAATTTAATTGGGATAGGCATGAACTTGTTGTACTTGCTCAAAAGTTCCTGAATCCTTGATTTTTTCAAGAATTCTTCGCTATCATCTGCAATGTGCAAAATGATTTCAGAACCATGTGTGTTTTTTTCAGTTTCCGTAAGGGTAAACTCCGGAGAACCATCACATTCCCAGTGCATGGCAGGAGCATCCTGATCAATGGCAGATTTTGTAATGATCTCCACTTTTTTAGCAACCATAAAAGCCGAATAGAAACCAAGACCAAAATGACCTATAATTCCGCTTTCTTTACCAGCTTCTTTGTACTTATCAAGAAATTCTTCTGCACCAGAAAAGGCAATGTCATTGATGTATTTGCGTACTTCCTCTTCGGTCATACCCACACCCTGATCTATAATATGAAGTTTTTTACCTTCTTCATCTATCTTAACTTCAACATAGGGACTACCATATTCTACTTTGGCTTCCCCTATATTAGTAAGATGCTTCAATTTTAAAGTTGCATCAGTTGCATTAGACACAAGTTCCCTCAAAAAGATCTCGTGATCGCTGTACAAAAACTTCTTAATAAGTGGAAAGATGTTTTCTACAGCAACATTTATTTTACCTGTTGACATACGTTATGTTATTTAAGATCGCCCGGTGGCGATGTGTTCTACAATTAGTGTTCTCTTTTTTAAGTATGTCAAAAAAAATACCAGTGAAGGATGCCGTGACAAAGTGGCATTGGTTTGTAAGTAAATAGTAAAAAGCACGACAATTCTGAAACGAATATTGAAATCATCCCTGATATTAGAATCGTAGGATTTGCACGCTAAAGACCTAGCAAACAGCTTTCATTTCTCATGAAAGAACTTTAACTCAAAATTTTGTTCAAGGGTTTTTTATTAGCGTTAAACAGAATTACTTTTACGGAACAACAGATTTGTTATGGCAGCTAAAATTAAGAAACAGGTTACTTCACAGACTACTACTAAAATAGAGCCTACAGCAGAAATCATAATTTCTACTTATATGGACTATGTTCTCGAGAACGGGGAACGTCCTAAAAGCGTCTATAAGTTTGCGAAGGAAAATGGAATGGAAGAAGCTGATTTCTATAACTTCTTTGGAAGCTTTGAAGGGTTGCGGGAACATATATGGGTTGCCTTTTATGAGAATACAATTCTGGTTCTAAACAAGGATAAGGGATATGTAAATTATCCCAATAAGGAAAAAATGCTCTCTTTCTTTTTTACTTTTTTTGAACTGCTTACGGCAAACCGCAGTTATGTTCTTTTCACGTTGCGGGAGCGCAATGATAAGATGAAAAATCTCAAGCAGTTGAGCAAATTACGTCTTGAATTCAAAGATTTTGCTGCAGACCTTATTGAACGTGGGAATGAGGAGAAAAATTCTAAACTGGTAAAAAACCCGGTGCGGATTTTTAGTGAAGGTGCCTGGGTGCAAATGCTGTTCTTGTTGAAATACTGGATGGATGATAATTCCGCTGGTTTTGAAAAGACAGACATTGCTATCGAGAAGTCTGTAAAAGCGATCTTTGATGTTTTTGAAACGACGCCCTTAGAGAGTGTTCTTGATCTTGGCAAATTTTTGTTCAAAGATCGTTTTGTAAAAGCTTAATTAAATTTTAGTATGAAAACCATAGATCATATACCAACGAATAAACTAGCCCGAGCCAGCAAACTGGTCACTACGGGGGTGAAATTGGGCGGTAATTATGCTAAATATTACAGTAAAAAAGCTTTTGACTCTTCTACAACTCGTGACGAACTCAACGAAGACAACGCAGAAGATATATATGACAGTTTAAAAAGCCTGAAAGGCAGTGCGCTTAAAGTGGCGCAAATGCTAAGTATGGAAAAAAATATTATGCCAAAGGCTTATGTGGAAAAGTTTTCGCTTTCCCAGTTTTCGGTGCCACCGTTATCTGCGCCTCTGGTACGTAAGACCTTTAAAAAATACCTCGATAAATATCCGGAAGATATCTTTGATACATTTACTAGCGAAAGTGTGAACGCGGCCAGTATTGGCCAGGTACACCAGGCAACATTGGATGGGAAAAAACTTGCTGTGAAAATACAATATCCCGGCGTCGCAAGTAGTATCAGTAGTGATTTGGCTCTAGTGAAGCCTATCGCTACCCGGATGTTTAACCTGAGGGGGAAGGATAAGGAAAAATACTTCAAAGAAGTAGAGCAAAAACTGCTCGAAGAGACAGATTACCTGCTTGAAGTAAAGCAAAGTATGAACATCACAACTTTGTGTGATCATATAGGGCACCTTAAATTCCCAAAATATTATCCAGAACTCTCAAGTGAGCGCATTATCACGATGGACTGGATGCAGGGGGAACATATAAGTGAGTTTACCGCTCATAATACAGATCAGGCGGTTGCAGATCAGGTAGGGCAGACCTTATGGGATTTTTATATGTACCAGATGCACGTACTCAAGCAAGTGCATGCAGATCCACATCCCGGCAATTTTTTAGTTGATGAGGAACATAATCTGGTCGCAATAGACTTTGGGTGTATCAAAGAAGTACCACAGGAATTTTATGAGCCTTATTTTGAACTTGCAAATCCTGAAAACATAGATAATCCTGAACTGTTTAGGCAAAAAATGTTTGAACTGGAAATATTGCGAAGGGATGATAGCCCGGAAGAATTGAAATTCTTTTCAGATATTTTTTATGAGATGCTCAGTTTGTTGACGAAGCCCTTTCACTCTGAAAAATTTGATTTTAAGGATGATAATTTTTTCAGCAAGATAGGGGAACTTAGTGAAAAGTATTCAAAAGATACAGAGCTTAGAAAAATGAACGGTAATCGTGGGAGCAAGCATTTTCTGTACATAAACAGAACGTTCTTTGGACTGTATAATTTGATGCATGATCTGGGATCACGAATCGACGTTGATAACTATAAAAAATATATAGATTAGGGCGAAATAAGAAATTAAAGATTATTGGTTAGGTTGTTTAGGAAAGCGTGCTTTTTGGTTGGAGCGCGCTTTCCGCATGTTTGGGCGTTACGTATCTAATTCAATATCCTGTTCAGTTCTTTGGCTACCGCATCTTCTTTGTTTGTGAATTCGCTTATATAATCAGCAACGGACTTTACATTTTCTTTGGCATTTGCCACGGCAATTCCCCAGCCTGCGTTATTTAACAGATCGACATCGTTATGATTATCACCAAATGCAATCACGGAACTCATGGGTAGTTGATACTCTTTTTCTAATAAATAGGCTAAAGCATCACTTTTGTCTATGTTTTTGGTAATAATTTCAATATAGGTTTTTTTCGACCTGTATAAATGTACCTTATCTGCGTGACCTGATTTTTCAAGTTGGTTGATCAGATCGTCCAGGATTTCTTCTTCCCCCATGCACATTATTTTGTGCGGTTGCTGCTCGTTTTCTTTGAGAACCTGTATCAATTGGTCATTGGGAACCAATTCTGGGTTTGCTTTGGTCGTGTATATTTCATGCTGAGTCCATTGGTCTTTTTCCGCAGTGCGCCAAATATCATTACAAAATGTACTTACATTGTAATTACGCCCTTTTTGATGATCAAGAATAGCTTGTAAAAAATCGAGCGTCATGGGCAGGCTCTTGATTGCTTTTTGATGATTATCCAAAATCAGAGCGCCGTTATAAGCAATAAGGGGATCACCTTTAATACCTAGTTTTTCCTGAAGGTAATACATTGCTGAAGGCATACGCGACGATGCCAGGACCGTATGGTATTTCCCATTGAGCCTTTTAAAGGTTTCTTGTGTTCCGGGCGAGATAGCTCGATCCTTATCCAGCAAGGTGCCGTCTATATCCAGACAGATAACTTTTATATTTTCCTTTTCCATGAGCTAAAGATAGCGGCTTTCTTTTTAATGGGAAAAGAAGAAAAATGGAATTGTTCGAGAATAGAATATTGAAATTAAGATTTACATAATATATTTTATATTTAGCTTATGACAACATTCACATCTTCTTTGCCTAGCGACCTTTTAGATGATTTAGCTAAAATGGCCAAAAAGCATAAGATTGCCAAAAACAAAATTTTAGAAAAGGCGTTGACCATCTATTTAGATCAGCTAAACCGGGCAGAATATGTACGTTCTTATGAAGAAGCTGGGCAGGATTTAGAAGTAATGGAAGTCGCCGAAGAAGGCATGAGCCATTATCTTGAGAATCTTGAAAATAATATGCTTTGAAGCAGGGCGAAATCTGGGAACTTTACCTTGATCCCATAAAAGGAAGTGAGCAGGGCGGCCGAAGGACTGTGGTGATCATTAGCGGTAATTTGCTTAATGAACATCTCAAGATCGTGATTGTTTGCCCGCTCACTACAAAAGTAAAAAATTACAAAGGCAATGTAATCTTAGAACCTTCCACAGAGAACGGACTTCTAGCTATTTCTGAAATTTTAGTGTTTCACGTGCGCTCGGTCACTAAAGAACGCCTAAAGGAAAAAATTGGAACTATAACCGCAAAACAATTGACCGAAATTAAGCAAACGCTGGATGATATTTTGCGATATTAATTAAGGAATACAGTTCAAAAAACTTAATATTCTACCTGTTTTTCCAGCTTACGCGCTTCTTTTTTGATGTCATATCCCATATTCCTTAAACTGTTTTCCCAGTCCAGTTTACGATACTGTTCTTTGGATTTTATGCGCTTGAGATAGTGAATACGAAGCAGTATGATTTTTACAAATTGACAATCTGAGGTTGTTAGCTCCTCTTTGTCTTTTCCCATAATTTGTAGCAGCTTTTTTGACTTGTCCATACTGGGCGCGTCAGGATAATTAGCCACGGTAATGGGGGCGAGATCTGTCATGAGCCAGGCGCGGAATTCGGCCTGAGACATATTAAGTGTTTGATGTAATTCCTTGTAGGTTTTATCCTTTAAAAGCATGTGGCAATTTTTGCAAACATAAAAGATATATAAGGACTGCAAAAACACAAAGCGTTAAGTTTACGTAAATAAACGAACTCTTTTTAAAATTCAGAAAAACGCTGTTTTTTTGATATAAAAAGGAATAAAAAAGGTCAATAAACCTTATAAAATTGACATAAATCGGTGCTTTTTGTCAATCTAACCCTTGTCTGCAGAATACGGTTTTAACAAGCAAAAACGGCTTTTTGTGCCGTTTTTTTAGTAAACTTGACCATTAAATTTAACAGGTTCTTTTTTTTATGAAATTAAAACAACTGTGTGCCGGGATTTTCTTTTTGATTTCGGTGGCCGTAACTGCACAGCAGAAGGCAATTACCCTTGAAGAAATATGGGGCGGTGCTTTCCGCATGGAATATCTTGATCGCTTACGTTCGTTAAACAACGGTACAGAATATTCCCTCCTCCAGACAGATCAAGCTACACAAGCAAAGAGCATAGACGTTTATAGCTATAAAACGGGCGAGAAAGTCCGCACACTTCTGGATTCTAAATCGCTGGATGGTCTGGATACTTTTTCTGGCTATACCTTTAGTAAAAATGAAGGTAAAGTCATGCTTAGTACCCAGGTACAATCTATTTACCGTCGCTCTACGCTGGGTGTATATTTTGTATATGATTTTGCCGAAAAAACGCTGACCCAGGTTGCTGATAAACCTATACAGGAGCCCACTTTTCCCCCAGATGCAACAAAAGTTGCCTACGGCCAGGACAACAATCTTTTTATTAAAGATCTCGCTACCGGCGAAACAACTCAAATTACTCAGGATGGTGAAAATAACGCCATAATCAACGGTATAACAGACTGGGTTTATGAAGAGGAATTTTCCCTTGTACGTGCCTTTGACTGGAGTAAAAATGGCAATAAACTGGCGTTTATACGTTTTGATGAACGCGAAGTGCCCCAGTTTTCAATGGATGTTATGGGTCAGGAACTGTATCCGGAGCAGGATGTTTTCAAGTATCCTAAAGCTGGCGAGGCCAATGCAAAAGTGAGTTTGCATATATACGATGTTTCTTCGGAAGAAATACAGGATGTTGACCTGACTGATTTTGATACTTATTATATCCCAAGATTGTCCTGGAGCAACGATAATAATATTCTCGCGGTACAAACACTTTCCAGAAAGCAAAATGCGGTCAGCCTCATTTTTGTAGATGGGGAAACCGGCAAGGCGAGACTTGCCGTGCGCGATGAAGATGCGGCTTATGTAGATGTAACTGATAATCTTACCTTTTTAGAAGACAATAGTTTTATCTGGACCAGCGAAAAAGACGGTTGGAACCATATTTACCACTACGATAAAAATGGAAAACTGAAAAACCAGGTAACTTCCGGAAACTGGGAAGTCACCAGTTATTATGGTTATGATAAAAAAACGGATCGAGTCTTTTATCAAAGCACTGAAAATGGTTCTATCAACCGCGGTGTATATTCAATAACCCTGAATGGAAAGGGAAAAAAGGAACTTTCAGTTGAAAAAGGCACAAATTCTGCCGATTTTAGTGCTGATTTCACCTATTATATAAACACATTTTCTGATACCGAAACGCCTTACGTCTTTACATTGCACAATGCAAAAAACGGAAAACTGATTCGCACGATAAAAGACAATTCAGCTTTAAAAGAACAACTTTCTGGGTATACGCTTTCTCAAAAAGAATTTATTACCGTTCCCGTAAATGGCGAGGAGCTTAATGCGTACATGATTAAACCTAAAGATTTTGATCCCAGTAAAAAGTACCCACTATTTATGACCCAATATTCCGGTCCAGGTTCTCAGAGTGTGGCAAACAGCTGGGGCGGCAGTAATGATTACTGGTTTCAAATGCTGGCGCAGGAAGGTATAATTATCGCCTGTGTAGATCCTCGCGGTACCGGTTTTAAAGGTAGGGATTTTAAGAAAATGACCCAGAATGAACTTGGTAAATACGAAGTGGAAGATCAGATCGCAGCTGCTCAATTTTTTGGTCAGAAAGATTTTATAGATGCTTCAAGAATAGGAATCTGGGGATGGAGCTATGGAGGTTTTATGGCTGCCAACTCACTTTTTCAAGGTGCAGATACTTTTGAAATGGCCATCGCGGTAGCACCGGTCACCAGCTGGCGTTTCTATGATACCATTTATACGGAGCGCTATATGGGTGTTCCGCAGGAAAATGCAAATGGATATGACGAGAACTCCCCTTTAAGCCACGTTAATGAACTTAAAGGTAAATTTTTGCTCGTACATGGTAGTGCAGATGATAACGTACACCTACAAAATACCATGCGTCTCGTTGAAGCTCTGGTGCAGGCAAACAAGCAATTTGACTGGGCGATCTATCCAGATAAAAACCATGGAATCTATGGTGGTAATACACGTTTGCACCTCTTTACCAAAATGACCAATTTCATCAAAGAAAATTTATAACAACCTTCAACACTGATTTATTATGGCGCAAACTGCTCGCGTTCCTCAAAAGCAACTTTTTGGACAGCCTATAGGGTTGTACGTACTTTTTTTTACCGAAATGTGGGAGCGTTTTTCCTATTATGGAATGCGCGCGATACTTACACTTTACCTGGTAAGTCAGACCATGGGAGAAAATCCAGGATTGGGATGGACAAATGCAGAAGCACTTTCCCTTTACGGTTGGTATACGATGCTGGTTTATGTTATGTCTATTCCCGGAGGTATAATTGCAGATAAAGTACTGGGGCAGAAAAAGACCGTTCTCTATGGGGGTATACTCCTTGTTATAGGTCACGGTATACTCGCTGTTGAAGAAATGTGGGCATTTTATACGGGACTTTTATTGATCATTCTTGGCGTGGGTATGCTAAAGCCGAATATTTCCACCATGGTGGGAGGTTTGTATAAAGAGGGTGATATACGCCGCGATAAGGGATTTACAATTTTCTATATAGGAATTAACGTAGGTGCATTTTTAGCCGGTATTACGGTGGGTACCGTAGGTGAGTTTTATGGATGGCATTATGGTTTTGGACTCGCTGGTATAGGGATGCTCCTCGGCCTTTTAGTTTATGTATGGGGTCAAAAATACCTTGTGAATGTTGGTAATTTGCTTTCTCAGGAGGATAGGGATTCTGGTGCATCACTTGGTAATCTTTTCTCAAACCTCTTCAAGTCACGCCTGCAGCTTATGATCTCTTTGGGACTACTCGTATTTTCAGTTTACTGGATGGCGGTAGAGTCTGTGGCGTATGGTTTGCTTTTTATTTTTCTAACCGTAGTCGTTGCCTTAATGATGATGGTCTATCAGGATCTTACCTCTAAAATCATGAAAGATAGGTATGTTGTTATGCTGCTTTCGTTTATACTGGTAATCGTATTCTGGGGAGCTTTTGAACAGGCCGGTGGACTCATGAATATTTATGCTAAAGACAATACAGACCGTATGCTAATGGGTTTTGAGATACCAGCGTCATGGTTTCAGTCGGCCAACTCTTTTTTCATTATTACCCTGGGAACACTTATCGCGGGGTTTTGGGCCAAGAGGCGTTTAAAAGGCAAGGAAGCTTCTTCGCTTTTTAAGATGGCAATAGGCGTTTTGATCATGGGACTTGGTTTTATCTTTATGGTATTTGCATCCTTACAGTTTCAGAGTGAGGGATCGTCTGCCATGTATTGGTTGGTTTTGGCGTATTTGTTCCATACGGTAGGGGAATTATGCTCTTCGCCCGTAGCCTTATCTTTTATCACTAAACTTGCGCCCGCGAAATACGCTTCCTTAATGATGGGTGTATATTTTGCGGCAACCGGTCTTGGTAATAAAGTTGCCGGCGTACTGGGGGAATCAGCTTCTGAGGCAGGAGAAATGAGTATTTTCCTGGGAATAACCATTTTCACCGTTATTTTTGCCGGTATTGTTCTTCTTATGCTGAAGCCTTTAAAACGACTTACACACGGTGCCGAAGATAATGAACGTGAGATATCAGAGCAGGAGGATTATGAATTAGGTGACCCTGAAGTAACCAAATAGTTGCGAAGGTCTATAGATGCTAATTTGTTTCTTAAGTTTTTATTTTAGTAGCGAATAGAATATTCTTATAGGACGTGTATCCATGTGTGTCAAGCTACTTGAAGTTTTGAGTTCTTTTGGAACAACTTTTGAAGTCATGACCTAAAAAACAAGTTAAGATGAAGACGTTATTCACTGCATTGATAATTTTAGTGTTCGTTCATATTCTTCCCGCACAGAGCAAAATCAAGTGGATGAACATGAACGAAGCGCTTTCCGCACAAAAGGAAAATCCCAAAAAGATTTTTATGGATGTCTATACAGACTGGTGTGGACCGTGCAAACTGCTTGATAAAAACACGTTTTCAAATGACGATGTTGCTACTTATATCAATGAAAATTTTTACCCTGTAAAATTTAACGCCGAAGGCACTGAGGAGATCACCTATAAGGATTTTAAGTACACGAACCCCAATCACGACCCGGATCGTAAAGGCCGTAACAGCCAGCATTTCCTGGCGCATGCACTCAAGATCAATGCGTATCCCAGTATGGTTTTCTTCAATGAAAGCGGAGATCTAATCCAGCCTGTACCCGGTTATCATACACCGAAACAGTTAGAGTTATTTTTAAAACTCGTAGCTACTGATGCTTATAAAGAGGTCACTACTTCCGAAGCCTGGAAAAAATATCAAGATAATTTTGTAAGTACTTTTAAAGAATAAATAAACCTTATTTTACAATAAAAGCTCCCTTTTCATACGTGCTGTGAAAAGGGATTTTTTCTTTTGCGCAAGTAGTTTCCCAGCGTTCGATGTAACTTTTGTAATTGCTGCCATCTGCGATAAGTTCAACATCAGGGTATTTCTTTAGCAGGCGGTTTAGATTGATTTTGGGCGACTGCCGCAGCAAAATATAATCGGGTTTCGCACCCTCAATCGCGTATATGCCCAGACTGTCTATGATCAAAACTTCTTTGTTATTATGGATGTAATAATTCCCTATGTTTTTTTTCTGAATTTGTTCTACCCGAGTGTTCTCCTGATATAGACCAATAATTTTAGCATCGCTCTCACTGTCAGAAAACAGGCGTAACGTACCACTATGTTCTTCAATAAGTGTACTTTCTTTATATTGATGAAGAACGGTAATATGCCCTTTTTTTTTATTAATCTTTTCGAAAATGGTATAGGATATCAGTATCAAAAAGCTGACTAGCATAAAGATCAGAGTGTTGTACTTAAGATTTCTAATAAATCTTCCACTACTTACGATTACTAAATAGGTCAAAACGAGCAAACCTGTACTAAAGTAAATGTGTTTGTATATCCACGTATCAAACCCAGCCATCAGGAATATAAAATCATTGAGCACGCGCACAAGATGTTCGTAAGCTTCGGCAAAAATTGCCGGAAGTACACCAAAAGCGGCCAAAATAAGGTTGAAAATCCCGACTCCAAGCACAATTCCCAAAAATGGAATCACGAGTATATTCGATATAAAGAACAAGCTTGAAAACTGATGAAAATAAAATAAGCTCAGCGGTAAAACACCCAGTTGGGCAGTAAAGGTTACCGAAAAAACACCCCAGAAATAGCTTAAAATCCGGTTTTTCGGCTTCCATAGCGCATAAATTGACGGTTGCAGCCATAAAATGAAAAACACCGCGGCATAACTGAGCTGAAAACCTACCTGAAACAAGAGCGAGGAATCAATAAGCAACAGGAAAAACCCCGAAGCGATGAGGCCGTTCATCCCACCATTTTTCCGGTTACTGGCGAGCCCAATTTGTAAGAACGTGAACATCGTGGCCGCTCGTAAAACCGAAGGTGAAAGGCCGGCAATAAAGGCAAATATCCAGACGCCAAGAATAACCAGTATGCTTCTTAGTCGCCGCATAGTACGTTTGTTGCCTAAAGGTTTAAAAATAAAACGAAGCAAAAAAAGGATAATGCCCACGTGCAAACCAGAAATTGCCAGGATATGAATCACACCGGCATCTATATAATTTTGGCGCGTTTCTGGAGAAAGTTGCTGACGTTGTCCCAGAAGCAGTGCATTGATCACGCCCCATTCCCGGGGTGCAAAATCGTATTTTATCAAACGTTGTTGAAGAAAATTACGAAGCCGTGCGGCAAACCCGTAAGCAGAACTTATGTTTTGACTTAAAATGAAGATTTCCTTATTATGAGTATAAATTTGTCCATGAATTCCCAAATTTGACATATACCCGGCGTAATCAAATTGGTAAGGATTTCGTGGTTTGGGAATTGTTTTGATAGTGCTTTGTAAAGCAAGTACGTTGTCAACTTCAAAGCGTTTTGAATGGCGCTGAAGTTCGGTTGTACTGTCTCGTGCAATGGTTAGCAGGACTTTTCCGGTGGTATTTTGGGCATTTATTTGATTGACTCCTGCCACATAGCGCCGCGCGTAGTTGGTGGGTTTTAAAACCTCCTGAATGCTCAGGGATATAAGGCCGCGCTCGTGAACGTGGTTCCTGAAATGTGTTTCCTCCTGAAGTGGATCGTTTACTATCGTGGTAAGTATGCCGATACTTACAAAACAAGCGTACAGCGGGAGACTGAGCCAGAAATTTTTCCGTTTACGGAATAAAAGGTGAAAAATAAGGGCAAAAATTGCCAATATTAGGGTGAAAAGTGCAGTTTTAGGAACAGAAAAGGTTAGCCATTTTTGCAGAACAATACCTGCGACAAGGCAGCAGAGCAGATTGAAAATGGGATGGTTAAAACCTTTCATTGTACGTTGGAATTGGGTTCCTCTTTACAATAATAGTCAAAATATCAGCACATTATATAATCCTGCGGGCCTCTATATAGGCTTTTTTCCAATATTTTTCTTCTAAGGAAGAGATAATGACCCCGCGCGAAGTAGTGGAATGAATAAAAACGATTTCTCCCGGTCTAATATCTACCACCAGACCTACATGATTGATCCTTTTGCTCCCATCAGTCCTAAAAAACAGCAGGTCGCCTATGTTGACTTCCCCTGTTTTTATACGGGTACCTTCCTGCGCCATATTGCGGCTTACCCGTGGCAATAGAATCTGTTCACTTTTAAACGCGGTATAGACCAGCCCGCTGCAATCCATGCCTTTTCTGGTAGTGCCGCCCCATTTGTAGTTCGTTCCCTGAAAGCTGAGGGCGTCATTGACGATATTTACCAGGCGTTTATCGCTTGGCACCTCATAGTATTTGGTCTCGCCACTTTTCCGTGCAGATTTAGTACTTCCGCAGGAAATCAGTAGAATACTTAGCGTTATGAAGTACAGAATTTTCCGCATGAATGTTTTATCGCTTTGTTATGGACTTGACAATTAGCGAAGCTGTATTTTTACTTGCGCCCACGCCGCCCAGTTTCTTTTCCAGATTGAAATAATCTTCAAAAAGCTGTTTACGTTTATCTTTTTGAAGGATTTTGGTCAGTTCCTGTTTAAGGTTTTTAGTATTCAATTCCGCCTGAATAAGTTCTTTTACCACCTCTCGATTCATAATAAGATTGACCAGGGATATATACTCCAGTTTGATCAGTCTTTTTGCGATCTCGTAAGATATTCTGCCGCCTTTATAACAAACCACTTCGGGTACTTTAAAAAGAGCGGTTTCCAGCGTTGCCGTACCGGAAGTTACCAGCGCCGCAGTAGCCATGCTCAGGATGTCATAGGTTTTGTTCATGACCAGATGCACTTGCTTTTTCTTTAAGTAGGGCGCGTAGAATTCCCTGTCCTGACTGGGCGCACCGGCAATGATGAACTGATAGTGCGGGAAGTCGTCGAGAACGCTCAACATGATTTTCATCATTTTCTCGATTTCCTGTTTTCGGCTACCAGGTAGCAGTGCGATGATGTCGCGATCATCCAGGTTATTGTCTTTTCTGAAGTTTTTCGGTACCGGTCTTTCCCTTCCGTAAATAGCATCAATAAGTGGATGGCCCACAAAATGAACTGGGAAATTGTGTTTCTTCTCGTAGAAATCTTTCTCAAAAGGGAGGATGACATACATCGCATCAATATCCCTTTTCACGGCTTTGATACGTTTTTCATCCCACGCCCATAACTGTGGCGAAATATAATACTGGTTGTTATACCCCTTTTTCCTGGCCCATTTTGCAATACGGAAATTAAAACCTGGATAATCGATGTAAATGATAACATCTGGATTAAAGTGGGATATATCTTTTTTACAGAAGGATAGGTTTTTAAAAATGGTGCGCAGGTTCATGACCACTTCCATAAAACCCATGAATGCCAGGTCACGATAATGTTTTACGAGTGTGCCGCCCACTTCCTGCATAAGGTCGCCGCCCCAGAATCTAATGTCTGCTTCAGCATCCTCTGCATATAATGCTTTCATCAGGTTTGATGCATGCAGGTCTCCGCTAGCCTCACCGGCAATCAGATAATATTTCATTACAGGAGGTTTTTAGCTGTTTTTGATCGGTTTTTGGCCATTTTTAGGTTATAATTCCCAGGAATTCAGCTCATTTATATAATGATGTGCGGTGAGGTCAAACTGAATGGGCACGACAGAAATATAACCGTTTTCCAAGGCCCATTCATCAGTGTCTTCACCTTTATCTTCATTTACAAACTTACCGGTCAACCAGTAATAGTCACGACCCTGTGGATTTTGACGTTTGTCAAAATCTTCCACCCATCGTGCCTTGGCCTGTCGGCAGATCTTAATTCCCTTAATCTCTTTTTCGCTCAATTTCGGAATATTTACGTTGAGTACAACGCCGGGCGCCATTCCATTTTTAAGGACGTGCTGCGCAATTGTTTTGATAAAACGCTTGCACGGTTCAAAATCTGCATCAAGGGAATAATCCAAAAGGGAAAAGCCTATAGCGGGAATCCCCTCGACGCCGGCTTCAACCGCCGCGCTCATGGTACCAGAATATATAACGTTAATCGAAGAGTTTGAGCCATGATTTATACCGCTTACGCACAGGTCTGGCGTGCGGGGAAGTATCTCCTGTTTGCCTATCTTAACACAATCTGCCGGAGTGCCAGAACAGCTGTACTCTTTATGGGCAACGTTTTTCTTCAGTTTTACAGGGTCACAATAAATAGTGTCGTTAATGGTTATAGCGTGGCCCATACCGCTCTGGGGGCTATCTGGCGCTACAACAATGACCTCGCCCAGTGTCTTCATCACTTCTATGAGAGCGCGTATTCCGGGTGCGGTAATGCCATCATCATTGGTCACTAAAATAAGGGGCTTTTTAACGGACATATAGGTTTTGTTTCTGCTGCTAAAATACTAAATTACCTCTCCTTAATTCCGTTTTTGGTTTAACAATAATTTTTCCGAAGCGCGGTTGATGGCACGGTTTTTAATACACATTGTTTGAAAAGATGAAAATGCGAAGAATTATGATCAAAAATGTTAAAGTACTAGTGTTGGCTTTACTACTTGGGGCTGCTTCTTGCAGTTTTACCACTAGTGATCCAGACCCTAAAAAAGATAAAGTCCTTATTCAGTTAATATCCTATGTGCTTGAGCGCGGTCACTATGATGCAAAAGCAATGGATGATGATTTTTCCAAGGCAGTTTACAAGGATTTCCTAACAAGTCTTGATCCGCTAAAAAGGTATTTTCTGCAAAGTGATATTGATGATTTTGCCAAATATGAAACTCAAATAGACGACCAGATCAAGAATGAAGAGTTCGTTTTTTTTGATTTGGCCTACAACCGTCTCATGAAGCGCATGGAAGATGCCAAAGGAATTTATACCTCCATTCTTGATACCCCTTTTGACTTTAGTGAGGCAGATTCCATAAATACGGATTACGATAAGATGGGTTACGCAACCAGCGAAAAGGAACTCAAGGAACGCTGGAAACAGCAACTTAAGTTCAACACTATTGGTTCTTATTTTGACAAAAAGGAGGACACTGAACGAGCACAATCATCAGCATTTAATGAGGAAGATTTTGATAATACCGAAGAAGGTGAGGTTGATTCAGCTGAAACTGTGGTAGCTTCGGCAAAAGATACGACCGCAACGGCAAAGACAGATACAGAACTTGAGCAAGCAGCGCGCGAGGATACAAAAATGGCCCTTGACGAGTATTTTGAATTTACAAATGAACTAGAGCGCAAGGATTATTTTACGGTTTATATCAATGCAATTGTAGAAGAATTTGACCCGCATACTTATTATTTTGCACCTACAGAAAAAGATCGTTTTGATATGCAGATGAGCGGTCAGTTTCAGGGAATTGGTGCTCGTTTACAGAAAAAAAGCAACGAGGTTCAGATTACCGAAATAATTTCAGGCGGCCCGGCCTGGCGTCAGGAGGAACTTGAAGAGGGCGATATTATCCTTAAGGTAAAACAGGCAGATGATGAAGTAGCGACAAGTATACTTGGTATGCGACTGGATGATGCGGTAGAACTTATAAAAGGCCCTAAAGGAACAGATGTAACCCTTAATGTAAGGAAAAAAGCAGATGGTTCTATCCAGAATATTACCATCACGCGCGATGTTGTTGAAATAGAAGAAACCTATGCAAAAACGGCCGTTGTAGAGAAGAATAACCGTCAGTTTGGAGTGATCAATCTTCCGAAGTTTTACTTTAACATGGAAAATACGCAACAGCGTAATGCAGCTACAGATATTGAGAAAGAAATCATGCGCCTTAAAGCACAAAATGCCGAAGGTATTATCATTGATCTACGTAACAATGGAGGTGGTTCCCTTTCTACGGTAGTTGACATTGCTGGTCTATTTATTAAAGAGGGCCCGGTGGTACAAGTGAAATCGAATGGGGAAGAACCTGAGATTTTAAAGGCCAAGAGTAAGGATATTCTTTGGGATGGTCCACTTGTGATTTTAGTAAATGAAATATCGGCTTCGGCTAGCGAAATTCTCGCGGCTGCTATGCAGGATTACAAAAGGGCTGTAATTATAGGTAGCAAGCAAACCTATGGTAAAGGTACCGTGCAGAATGTTTATGACCTGAACCGCTGGATACGTGAAAATGATTATGGCGATATGGGGGCTTTAAAACTTACCACGCAAAAATTTTATAGGATTAATGGTGGTTCTACCCAACTTGAAGGTGTTAAAAGTGATGTTGTGGTTCCAGATCGCTATAGTTATATTGATATAGGTGAGAAAGATATGGACAATCCTTTACCATGGGATAAAATAGCTGCAGCAGATTATAAGACGTGGGATGGTTATATTGATTATGATGAGACCATTAAGAACAGCAAAGCACGTATGGCCAAAAACTCTCAATTGCAACTGATAGATAAAAACGCCCAGTGGATCAAATCGAAGCAGGGCGATGTCGTATGGCCGCTCAACTACGAGGCTTATAAGTCTAAAATTTCAGAAAATGACAAAGAAGCTGAAAGTTTTGATGCTTTGACAAAATACAATTCCAATCTTAGTTATTCATCGCTTCCCTATGAGAGGGCCATGTTTAAACAAGATACCGTTTTGCAGGAAAAAAGAGAGCGTTGGCACAAGAGCCTCAATAAAGATGTTTATATGGAAGAGGCCATAAACGTACTTGAGGATCTTAAAGTAAATGCCATTAAACACGGTAAAGTTGCAGGGGTTAAACAATAATTAGTGTTTTAATTGTTTACCGGTAAGAATGGCAAAACAGGCAAATTCCTTAACGCAATTGGCGCTCCAGAAGTTCAAAAAGAATTTCTGGGGCGTCTTTAGTTTTATATTTATCGTTGCGGTAGGCCTGCTCGCGGTATTTGCTTATGTGCTTGCCCCAGACGATTCCCAGAATGCAAACCAGATGCATCTCTCCATTCATTCAAAAAAGCCTGGCTTTACCGTGAGTATGCTCAGGGTGCCAGGGGATACGATAGAACAGAGTTGGCTGGGCCGGTACTTCACGGGTATAAAAGATACCGGAACTGAAATTCCCATTAGTGATTTTACGCTGCATGGCAATAGCGTCGAGTACACACCCTATGTTGAAAATGGAGGTGAAACGCTAACCAAAACGATTGATCTTTCATTTTTTGATCCCAATGTGGTAACCTTAAAAACGCTATTTGCTCAGGAATACGTTAAGGAACATACATTTATTTTGGGTACAGATAAATACGGCCGCGATTTGCTTAGTCGCATGCTTATAGGGGCGCGTATTTCCTTTAGTATAGGTTTTGTGGCCGTTATAATTTCCCTTTTGATAGGTATATCTTTAGGTGCCCTGGGCGGTTATTATGGCGGGCGTGTAGATGCTGCCATTATGTGGCTTATCAACGTTACCTGGTCTATTCCCACACTTTTACTTGTCATTGCGATTACCCTAGCGCTGGGAAAAGGTTTTTGGCAGGTTTTTATAGCCGTGGGGCTTACCATGTGGGTAGAAGTCGCGCGTGTTGTGCGCGGGCAGGTTATAAGCGTAAAACAGATGCAGTACGTCACCGCGGCACGTGCTTTAGGGTACAAGGATTACCGCATTGTCACTCGGCATATTTTACCGAATATTATGGCACCCGTAATCGTCATTTCGGCAGCTAATTTTGCCGGTGCCATATTGATAGAAAGCGGCCTCAGTTTTTTGGGAATAGGGGCACAGCCGCCCGTTCCCAGTTGGGGAGCAATGATAAAAGATCATTATTCCTACATCATTCTTGGTAAGGCCTACCTGGCCATAATTCCTGGACTTGCAATTATGTTGCTCGTTATGGCATTTATGCTCATGGGAAATGCGCTTCGTGATGCCCTTGATGTAAAAAGTGCCTGATTTTAACTCATATTCACCCATAAATGGTCGTTTTTTGGCCTTTTCGGAATGAAATTTCACTCTTTTTAATATGAACCGAAAGTTTATTTACCCTATAATCCTTTTTATTGCAATAGCCCTTATTTATTGGGCAGAACAGTCAATAAATACCTCTGATAAGGAAAAAAATGTACAATCAAATAGGCAAAGTGGACTGGTTGCTGATATCTCTTTGTTGCCCACATCAACGACCGGTCAAATTGTTTACCATAACTATTATACACTTTCGTATAGTGAACCTGATGAGCAGGCAGAGTGGGTAGCTTATGCATTGACAAAAGCACAACTAACGGGCAAAAGTTATGAGCGGCCTTATTTTGAAATTGATCCAGATGTTTCTACCGGTGCGGCAGACTGGCGCAATTATAGGGGTTCTGGATATGACAGAGGGCATTTATGCCCCGCTGGCGACCGCAAGTTTGACAAGCAGGCCTATCTAGAAACCTTTTTGACGAGTAATATTTCGCCGCAGCGGCATCCTTTCAATAGCGGTATCTGGAACCGTCTGGAACAAAAAGTGCGCTATTGGGCAGATAAATATGATGGCGTGTATATCGTAACCGGAGGAATTCTCAAAGATAAATCCTTGAGCATAGGAGAGGAAGAAGTTACCGTGCCCTCACATTTTTATAAAATCCTTTTGGATCAAAGGGGAGAAGAGTATACCATGATCGCTTTTCTCTTCCCTCACGAGAAGTCAGACAAGGGGTTGCAGGAATTTGTCGTATCAGTTGATGAAGTCGAGGAGCTTACCGGGATTGATTTTTTTCCAAAGTTAGAAGATTCCATAGAAAATAAACTGGAGGCTTCTTCAGATTATAAGAACTGGAGTTTTAGGTAAATTCAAGGATATCACAATTCAGGAACATCTTAGCAAGTATTTCCTAGTGAAGAGATTGTAGAAAACACAGCCAAATAGTTTTTAAAAAACCATTATATTCTAAGAGGAAGAATTTTATACGCTAAAAACCGTAGGTAGTAATAAAAGTAAGATTAAAAATTTTAACTTTTACGTATTCAACCTTCAACCTTCAACCTTCAACCTTCAACCTTCAACCTTCAACCTTCAACCTTCAACCTTCAACCTTCAACCTTCAACCTTCAACCTTCAACCTTCAACCTTCAACCTTCAACCTTCAACCTTCAACCTTCAACCTTAGCTTACCACTCATTAAGTCTGTTCCCATCAAGGCGTACAAAAATAAAAAGGAGAATGGTAAAGCCCCACAAGCCGGAACCACCATAACTGAAAAATGGAAGTGGTATTCCCACCGTGGGAAAAACACCCGTAACCATGCCTATATTGATTAAAAAGTGGATAAAAAGTATCCCTGCCACGCTGTAACCGTAAATTCTGCTGAATTGATTTTTCTGTTTTTCGGCCAGAAAGATGATGCGTGTCATAAGGGCCACAAATAAGAACACGACAAAAGTACTTCCCAGAAAACCCCATTCTTCCCCCACGGTACTAAAGATATAATCGGTATGCTGTTCTGGCACAAAATTTCCGGTCGTCTGCGTTCCTTTTAAAAACCCCCGTCCCGTCCAGCCACCGCTTCCTATGGCAATTTCAGACTGGCGGGTATTATAGCCTATGGCCTTAACATCGACTTCTTTCCCCAGTACCACATTAAACCGGTCACGGTGCCGCTGCTCAAAGACATTTTCAAAAATATAATTTACTGAAAACACGAGCGCCATACAGACCATAGGGAGAATAATAAATAGCCTTTTGCTAATTCTTTTCTTTCTTTTTACGAAAAACAGACCAATAGTAATTACCAGAATTGCCAAACAAACATATAAAGGCCCCAAGGCAAGTGTGGAAACAAAAAGGCTGATTATGGTCACGCCAATAATCAGATAAATCCCGGAAAGACCTTCTCGATATAACGGGAAAAAGAATGCCGCATACACGATCGCTGATCCTGGATCTGGTTGTGGAACTATAAAAACAGCGGGCAATGCAATTATAAGAAATGCTTTTAACTGATGCTGAAAGGATGCAACATCGGTCTGAATGTCACTCAGGTATTTGGCAAGGGCAAGTGCCGTTGCTGCTTTCGCGAATTCACTGGGCTGAATACTAAAACCGCCCAGGTCATACCAGCTTGTTGCTCCTGAGATTTCTTTACCAAAAACATAGAGGCCCAGCAACGAGAGCAGGGATCCTATATAAATTACACTGGAAAAACGCTCAAAGAATTTGGCATCAAGAAAGAGGATAAATACAATGAGCACAAAACTCAGTACAATCCACACAAATTGTTTTGTGTATAGGTTTGAAAAATCAAAACTCCCTGAAACCGCTTCAGGGTCCAGGGAGGCTGAGTATATGTTCATCCATCCTATGCTCACCAGGGCGAGAAACAGGATAATGAGTATCCAATCAAAGTTTCCCGTTGATCTTTTTGTCATCTTCTAAAAATTTCCCACTTATTTTTTTTCCATCATTGATAGGGAATGGTTTTCCACTTAATGGTTTTTCATATTCTTCTTTGAGGCTGTGAGTGAGTACCCAGTCTTCAAGATCTGTACGGGTAACCTCGCCTTTTAAATAACTTTCTGCCATAAGGCTTGCAATTTTACCGGCATAACGACCACCCCAATAGCCATTTTCCACAAAAACCGCTATGGCAATTTTAGGGTTATCCTTTGGTGCGAACGCGACAAATATGGAATGATCTGTCAGTTGCACCCTTTTGCCATCTATTTTGGCAAAATTTTCGGCTGTACCGGTTTTTCCACACATTTCAATATCTGGAATTTGCAAAGCTTCCGCCGTACCATAATTATAAACATCTGCCATTCCCTGAACCACAGGGTCAAAGTTTTCTGGATCTATTGTCGTATGGTGTTTTGTGCGGTATTCCTTAGGTATTTCTTCTTCAACGCCCTCTATGCTCTTGATGATATGTGGTGTATAGTACCAACCCCTATTTGCTATTGCAGCGGTAACATTTGCCAACTGCATGGGTGTGGTGAGTACTTCTCCCTGTCCTATGGAATTAGAGACTGTAGCGGTCGCATACCATTTATAGTTGGGATAATCGTAGGCTCTATTGTACAGCTCACTACCAGGGATTTTGCCTTTGCTTCCATTAGGCAGATCATATCCCATATAGTTGTTGAGTCCAAAACTTTCCAAATGCTTTTTCCAGGCATCTATTCCCTTTTGCGGAGTAGCATATTTTTCTATCACCCGTAGATACACGTTTCCAAAATAGGCATTGCAGGAATTTGCAATACCGGGAATCATACTCAACGGACTTTTATGATGGTGGCAACCTAATTTAGCACCCCGGGCGTAATAAAAGCCGCCATGACAGGCAAAACTTTCCTTTGTATCTACCACATTTTCCTGCAGTGCAATGAGTGCGTTTAAAGTTTTGAATGGAGATCCCGGAGGATATTCCCCTTTAAGTACGCGGTCAAAAAGTGGTTTTGCTATACTGTCCAAATAGAGGTCTGTAAAATTTTTAGAACGTTCACGCCCCACAAGGAGCGCCGGGTCATAGTTGGGCGCGGCGACCAAAGCAAGTATTTGACCTGTTGAAGGTTCAAGGGCAACAACGCCACCGCGCTTGTTGACCATAAGTTTCTCACCATATTTCTGAAGTTCAGAATCAATGGTAAGGTGTAAGTCTTTTCCTTTTTGTGGCAATGTATCAAGGCTACCTTTTTTATAGGAGCCAATATCCCGATTGAAACGGTCCTTTTGAAGGTATTTTACACCTTTTACCCCGCGAAGTGTTTTCTCATAAAACTCTTCTACACCTTGTCGTCCAATTAAGTCACCAGATTGATAATAGGCATTTCTCTTAATATCCCGGTTGTTCACTTCGGCAATATAGCCCAGAAAATTCGCGCCATATTCTATTTGATAATCCCTTAAAGAGCGCTTCTGAATATAAAAACCTTCGTATTTGCGCATTTTTTCCTGAAGGTACGCAAATTCAGATTTGGTAAGTTGCGGGATAATAACGGAAGGCAATCTGGGGGAATATACGCGCGCCTTGTCGAGACGTTCCATCAGTTTTTCCTTGTCCATTTTTAAAAGTCCGCAAAATTCCAGGGTATCAAATGCTTTTACTTCCCTGGGTATGACCATGACATCATAAGACGGCTGGTTGCTTACGAGTAGTTTGTTTTCACGGTCGTAAATGTGCCCTCGCTGCGGATAATCGTAAAGCCGTTTGATCGCATTGTTTTCAGATAAGCCCACAAATGAGTCATCGAGCACCTGCAAATAGAGCAGACGCCCGGTAAAAGCAAAACCAGAGAGTATGACAATTGTAAATAGAAGCAGTTTCCTCATTTGCGTTTAACGCTGAACAGGGTTATGAAAATCAAGCATAAAATCAGGGTGAATATACCACTGAATAACGTCTTTTTAAGTATATATAGTATATCAGAAACGTTAAAGGTCTCCAGTAAGAACAAGGTAAAATGGTGAATAAAAACCAAAATTATAATGTAAATAAAGCGCTCTGTAAACGAAATATTCGCAATGCGAATGGTGTTGTATTCATAAGCCACACCGAATACAGATCGCAGCACCCATGGTCTGGAGTAGGCCATGACTAAGCTTGCGGCAGCATGCATCCCACCGCTATTGCTAAACATATCAAGTGTTATGCCCAGTAAAAAGCTTAAGAGTATAAGCTGACCCTTATTATCACCTATAGGAAATAGGAGAATAAAAAGTACGTAGGGATACGGATTTATGAAGCCTAAAAAATTGACATGGTTGAAAATAAGTACCTGGGCAAGTATCAAAAAGATGAAGCGCAGGCTATTTCTTATAAAATCATTGTTCATCGCTGGTCTGCTCTTCTAGGATTTCAATTTCATTGCGATCCAGGTTTTTGATAATATACACATGGCCCAGATTGGTCATGTCATTGAATAATTTGATGTTTATATCGTAATAATTTTCACTGGCATCTAATTTAAAATTACTAACCGTACCTATTCCTATTCCTTCTGGAAAAATTGTGCTCATTCCGCCGGTAATGATCGTGTCTCCCTTTGCCACTGGTGCTTTTTCTTGTACATCAACAAGCTTTACGATATTTGAGTCTTTTCCGTCCCATTCTAAAATTCCAAAATGCCCACTCTTTTTGAGTTTTGCGTTGATCTGGGAATTACTGTTTAATATGCTGACCACGGTAGAAAATTTATTGGAGACCTGGTCAATAACGCCTACAATACCCTTACTGGTAATTACCCCTAAATCTTTGGTAATACTATCCCGCGTACCTGCTCGAAGGGTTATAAAATTATCACGCAGGGCATAGTTGTTATTGATCACGCGCGCCTTATAAAACTTATATGTTCCATCAAATCGTACGGTATCCTTTTTTACAAGTACCGTATCTATCGTATTGAACAGCTGTTGACGCAGCATCCTGTTCTCCTCGAGCAATTGTTCATTATAGGTTTTAAGGTTGAAATAGGTCGAAACATCACTAAGGGAAGTATAAATCCCGCCAGAAAGAAAATTCGCCGAGTTTACAAATTTGCTCCTATGATAAGAGTGGGACTGTATTGTAAAAAATAAGGATAGTAGCAGCAGTACCAGAAATAATAAAAAATTTCTGTACTTGATTAAAATATTGAGTATTTGCTGCATGGATCATTCAGAACTTATGGGATGGACGGTAGGTATCTATTTTCTGACTACAAGTATATCGTATTATGGATCCAGCCCAGTATAATTGTTTATTAGCAATCAAGGCCACATATTATGAGCTGGATAATCTTCAGAAAACACTTATTTTATAAGGACACTTTTAAATTTCGCAAGATTTTTCAAGCAGATTCCCGTACCACGTACCACGGCACGCAAGGGATCTTCTGCGATATAAACGGGAAGATCTGTCTTTAAAGAAAGGCGCTTGTCCAGACCACGGAGCATACTTCCGCCACCGGCAAGATAAATACCCGTGTTATAAATGTCTGCAGCGAGTTCTGGTGGCGTTTGAGATAAAGTTTCCATTACCGCATCCTCGATACGCAAAATGGATTTATCCAGAGCTTTTGCAATTTCCCTAAAAGAAATCTGAACCTGTTTTGGTTTCCCGGTTAGCAGGTCACGTCCCTGAACGCTCATATCTTCTGGTGGAGTTTCTAAATCTTCCGTGGCTGCACCTATTTGTATTTTGATCTTTTCTGCACTACGCTCCCCTACATATAAGTTGTGCTGCGTACGCATGTAATAGATAATATCATTTGTGAACACATCTCCTGCAATCTTGATGGATTTGTCACAAACGATACCGCCCAGGGCGATCACCGCAATTTCTGTGGTACCACCTCCTATATCCACGATCATGTTTCCTTTAGGTTGCATGATATCCACACCTATACCTATCGCTGCCGCCATAGGTTCATGAATAAGATACACCTCTTTGCCGTTGACGCGCTCACAACTTTCTTTTACCGCACGCATTTCAACTTCTGTAATACCAGAAGGAATACACACCACCATGCGCAGGGCTGGGGGGAAGAGTTTCTTTTTTAAAGCAGGGATTTCTTTGATAAACATGCTGATCATCTGCTCGCTGGCGTCAAAATCTGCAATCACCCCATCTTTTAAAGGTCTTATGGTCTTTATATTTTCATGGGTTTTTCCCTGCATCATGGCCGCTTCTTTGCCAGCGGCAATAATTTTATTGGTCGTTCTGTCACGCGCCACTATTGAAGGGCTGTCAACGACTACTTTGCCGCTATGTATGATAAGGGTATTTGCCGTACCCAGGTCTATTGCAATTTCTTCTGTTAAGAAGTCAAAAAAGCCCATAAGCTGTGAGGGGGATTGAGGTTTATGCTAATTTTTTAATACTGCCTAAATATAGTTAAAATAAATGCATTTTAATGCTTAAAATGACGTGTTCCGGTCATTACCATTGCGATTTTATTTGCATTGCAATAATCTATGCTCAACTGATCTTTTATAGAGCCACCGGGTTGTATAACAGAGGTGATCCCTGCGTTGCCCGCTATCTCAACACAGTCTGGAAATGGGAAGAATGCATCGCTGGCCATTGCCGCTCCTTTTAGATCAAAGTTGAAGGAAACTGCTTTGTCTATAGCCTGTCGCAGCGCATCTACACGAGAGGTCTGCCCCGTACCGCTTGCATAAAGCTGCCCATTCTTTACAAAAACGATGGTGTTTGACTTGGTATGCTTGCATATTTTTGAGGCAAACAATAAATCTTCTAACTCTTTTTGGTCCGGTTTGTTGTTAGTTACAAAATCAAGATCTTCCTGTTTATCGGTTTTGTGATCTTTGTCCTGTACGAGTACGCCATTAAGGCAGCTGCGAACGAGGTTTTCATGCATTTCTGCCTGTTTTTGAACTAAAAGTACCCGGTTTTTCTTCCCTTTCAACAGTTCTAGTGCTTCCGCGGAAAAAGACGGGGCAATGACCACTTCGCAAAAAAGCTTATGGATTTCCTGAGCGGTGGCTTCATCTATCTCCGTATTGCAGATCAAAATTCCGCCGAAAGCAGAAACAGGATCTCCGGCAAGAGCATCTACATAGGCTTCACGCAGGGTTTCCCGCTGGGCCAGTCCACAGGCATTGTTGTGTTTTAAAATGGCAAAAGTGGGTTTTTCCGCATTGAATTCAGCCATTAAATTGACTGCTGCGTCCACATCCAGCAAATTGTTATAAGAAAGTTCTTTACCGTGCAACTGGTTAAAAACGGCATCAAAATCGCCATAAAAAGTGCCACTTTGGTGCGGATTTTCACCATAACGAAGCGTTTTTGCCTGTTTTATACTGGTTTTATAAACTTGCTCCTCATTATTGAAATAATTGAAGATCGCAGTATCGTAATGCGAGGAAATGTTGAACGCTTTTGCGGCAAACCTTTTGCGGTCCGCAAGTTCTGTACTGCCTTCACCAGTGGTGATCATCTGTAGCACTTCGTCATAATCCTCTACGGAAGAAACGCACAACGTATCTTTAAAATTTTTCGCAGCAGCGCGTATAAGCGAGATGCCACCAATATCTATTTTTTCTACGATATCCTGTTCCACAGCGCCAGAAGCCACCGTTTTTTCAAAAGGATACAGGTCTACGATCACGATATCAAGCTGCGGTATGTCATATTCTTCCATTTCCTGCTGATCGCTCGTGTTTTCCTGTCGGTTCAAAATCCCGCCAAAGACTTTAGGATGCAATGTTTTTACACGACCGCCCAGAATAGAAGGGTAGGAGGTAACGTCTTCTACCGCTTTAACAGGGATATCCAGATCTTTGATAAACTGTGCCGTACCACCTGTGGAATAAAGGGTAACACCCAGTTCATGTAATTTTTTTATCAAAGGCTCAAGTCCTTCTTTACTAAATACGGAAACTAGTGCGGCCCTGGCCTGTATGGCATTGCTCATGCGTGAATTTTTTTATCCCTGTCAAGGGTCTAAATAGTCAAGGCTTGCCCCTAACTTTCCAGAATATTTTATAATTTTCTCGGGTAGTTGACCAGAGGTTTTTGAATAAGCTGCAAAAGTATGCATTTAACCACTAAAAATTAAAAGCATATCAGCGTATTTTATAACTTTAAATCTGTAACGTTAAGCGACAACTTGCGTCCTATAAAGCGTAAGGAAAACACAACTGTATGTTAATTTACCTCAGGGTTTTAAAAGAGAGTCTTGCGTTTGCGATAAATGCGTTGCGCAACAATATACTGCGCACCATGCTGTCCCTTCTGGGAGTGACCATAGGTATTTTTAGTATTATAGGTGTGCTTGCCGCTGTAGATTCCCTTAAAGCAGAGATCAAGGGCAGCTTATCTTCATTAGATAACAGCACGATGATCCTCATGCGGTTTTCTTTTGGCCCATCTGAAATCCCTCAGTGGAAAAGAGAACAATTTCCCGATGTTACTTATGATGAGTACCAGTTTATAAAACGGGAAGTACCTGATCTTGCTGCCGTTTCTTTTAGCCTAAACGTGGCTCAAGAAACTATTAAATATGGCGACAAATTGGTGACCGGAGTAAGTATAAATCCTGCAACAGAGGGTTATAACGATATTGAGACCTTACAGTTTGTTGATGGTCGTTTCTTCAACGAATCTGAATCTAATAGGGGGGCTCCAGTAATTATCCTAGGCGATGAAATTAGGGAAGGTTTATTTGGCAGTACAGTAAATCCATTGGGAAAAGAAGTGCGTCTTTATGGTCAACGTTTAACAGTAATCGGAGTTTTGAAAAAAGAAGGTTCGAGTCTATTTGGACCTTCTAAAGATGGTATGGTCATTTTGCCGGTCAATATAGTAAGACGTATCTACGGTAGTAATAATAAATCGGCATTTCCACAAATAAATGTACGTCCTGAGGAAGGAACTGATATACCAGAATTCACTGCGGTTCTTGCACAGCGCCTGCGTCAGTTTAGAGGACTTAAACCTGGTGAGGTCAACAATTTTTTTGTTAACCAGTTGCAGGGATTCGCAGATTTTGTGGATAATATTACGGGCACTATGTCCACCATTGGCGGGTTTATAGGCTTGTTTTCCTTATTGGTAGGTGGCTTTGGGATAGCGAACATCATGTTTGTTAGCGTAAAAGAACGAACGAATCTAATAGGTATTCAAAAAGCATTGGGCGCAAAAAACCGCTTTATCCTCTTACAGTTTCTTTTTGAGTCTATCATACTGGCGATTCTTGGCGGACTTATAGGTTTATTCCTGGTATGGATCATAACCCTGATAGCATCGCAATTTACGGGTGATTTTGAATTTATACTTTCCCTCAAAAATATATTCTACGGAATGTTTTCTTCCATTTTCATTGGTCTTATTGCCGGTATAGTTCCTGCGGTAATGGCGTCGCGCCTGGATCCTGTTGAAGCGATACGCACAGGAATGTAAATTAAAAACGGCGTCTTTTGAGCAAAAACGCCGTTTTATTGAACAAAATCGATACCTTGTTACAAATTTTAGGGCTTTTTTATTCTAAAATCAGCGCAACTTCTTTATTGACCCATTCCAGAAAACGCTCGTCCTCCTTAGTAAAGGGATCTGGTGTGTTCGAGTCAATATCTATTTGACCTATGTTCTCTCCATTTACAAATAACGGAACCACGATTTCAGACTTTACATCAATACTGCATGCTATGTAATTGTCCTGAGCGGCAACGTCTGGAACAACAAAATTTTGGTTTGAAAGAGCTACCTGTCCGCAAATACCGCGACCAAAGGGGATTACGGTATGATCTGTTTGTTTGCCGGCAAATTTTCTAAGTAAAAGTTCAGGTTTATCTCCATTCCTAAAATAAAAACCTACCCAGTTGTAATGCGCTATATTTTCTTTTAATAGATCACAGACTTTCTGTAAACGCTCATCTGCTTCAATCGCATTATTATTTAAAATATCTGATACCTGGGGTTTTAGTGCTTCGAATGTCATTTTTACGTACTTTTAGGGTTTTAAACCCACATTATCTTGATAGAATTACTGGGCAAATATAAGTCGGTACTCCGATTTATCCTTACTTTTTTAGGTACCTATATTATACTAACCTTGCTTTACAGTATGTATCTGGAGCAAGCTGAAAGCCAATTGTACTATCCTGATTACATTACTCATGTGGTAGCACAACAATGCAACTGGTTGTTGAACGCTATAGGATATCAAGCCATGATACTCCCGCATGCTGAGGAGGCCGCTATGAATTTAATGGTAAATGACCAGCTCATGGCGCGCGTGGTAGAAGGTTGTAATAGCATAAGCGTGATCATACTTTTCTGGTCTTTTGTATTGGCTTTCTACAACGGATTAAAAAGAACACTTGTTTTTATCATTCTGGGTAGCATGGGAATCTATGTGATCAACATTTTAAGAATCGTGCTATTGGTGATGGCAATTTATGAGTACCCTGAGTATACAGAATTTCTGCATACTATAATTTTTCCAGCAGCTATTTATGGTTTTGTATTTTTATTATGGCTTTACTGGGTAGCTATATTTAAAGGTAAAAATCATGGGTAAATGGTCTAAAATTGGAATAGTTTTTCTTTTGTTCATAGCCCTTTGCCTGGTGCGTTTTTTTGAAGAACGTTTATTTTACGATCCGTTGCTCGTTTATTTTAAAGGTGGTTACCTTGAAGAAAATCAATTGCCATCACTTCAACTATGGGAGGTTTTTATTTCTATAAGTTTTCGGTTTTGGCTAAATACGATCATCTCGCTGCTTATTCTTTATGTGGCTTTTGCCGAAGTCGCGATCGTAAAATTTTCGCTGGTTTTCTACGTCTTTGTATATATTGTTCTTTTAAGCGCTTACTTCTATCTTTTAAATAATTACAGCCCAGACCGTTATCTTACACTTTTTTATGTGCGGCGGTTTTTGATTCAGCCTTTGTTTGTGATCCTTTTGTTGCCGGCTTTTTATTATCAAAGCCAAATACGGGAATAGGTTTGTATATTTGTATAAAATAAGAAAACATGAAAAAAATACTTGTTTATAGCCTGGCAGCCTTTTTAATGGCCTGCGGTGAAAATAAATCGGAAAATAAAGCACAGGAGCAACTTATAGAAGTCGACACTATGGCGCAGAAAAAGGAACTGAATAAACATGTTTCCGCAGAGAGAAGTGCGGTCATAGATGATGAACTCGCATCATCTGTATATGATCAATACAATAAGATTAAGACCGCCCTGGTTAATTCTGATGCTAAAACCGCTAAAATGGTTGCGGTAGAATTACTGAAATCTACCGGGCCAGAGCTTGAATCTACGGGTCTTAGGGAAAGTATTTCTATAATGGCAAATACCCAGGATATTGAGGAGCAACGGAAAAGTTTCTCCGCATTCACTGCGGTTGTAAAGAACATGGTGGAAGGTAAAATATCATCAGGCACCATCTACTATGACTATTGCCCAATGGCATTTAATGGAAAGGGTGCGTACTGGTTAGCTAATGAGGAACAGATACAGAATCCGTATTTTGGCGATAAGATGCTCAATTGCGGAACAGTAGAAGGCAAATTGGAATAAATATATTTTACCTTAAAAGAGTCTATTTAATAAGAAAATCACCTGTTTTTAGCTTAAAACAGGTGGTTTTTTACTGTAAAATAGGGATTAAAGAGGCAGTTTTTAAAATCTTAAGATTTATAGTTTGGGTAAAACCAATAAAAAAAGCCACTTCAATAAAATGAAGTGGCTTTTTAAAATTCAGTATACTGAATTTAAATGTGTATTACATCATGCCTGGCATACCGCCGCCCATCCCTCCGGGCATTTGGCCACCACCACCAGCGTTTTCTTCTGGGATGTCAAAAAGGGCACATTCGGTAGTAAGGATCATTCCAGCAACTGAAGCCGCGTTCTCAAGGGCAATTCTGGTTACTTTCTTAGGATCAATAATACCTTCTTTAAGCATATCTACGTAAGTTTCCGTTTTCGCGTCATAACCAAAGTTTTCTTTTCCTTCAATTACTTTTGCAATAACTACAGAACCTTCACCACCTGCGTTAGAAACGATGGTGCGCAGTGGAGCCTCAATAGCTTTGAATACGATCTGAACACCAGTTGTCTCGTCCATATTGATCGTTTCAAGGTTTTCAAGTGACTTTTTAGCACGTACATATGCTACTCCACCACCAGCTACGATTCCTTCTTCAACCGCTGCTCTGGTTGCGTGAAGTGCATCATCTACGCGGTCTTTTTTCTCCTTCATTTCAATTTCTGAAGCAGCACCTACATAAAGTACGGCAACACCACCTGCTAATTTAGCAAGACGCTCCTGAAGTTTTTCACGGTCATAATCACTTGTGGTCGTCTCGATCTGAGATTTAATCTGACTTACACGTGCCTGAATATCCTCTTTTTTACCAGCACCGTTTACAAGAGTGGTCGTGTCTTTATCCAGAGTCACGGTCTCTGCAGTACCCAGCATATCAATAGTGGTATTCTCTAATGTAAACCCACGCTCTTCGCTTATTACGGTACCACCAGTAAGGATTGCGATATCTTCTAGCATTGCTTTGCGACGGTCGCCAAAGCCTGGAGCTTTTACAGCTGCAATTTTAAGCGCACCACGTAATTTGTTCACCACTAAAGTCGCAAGTGCCTCACCATCTACATCCTCTGCGATGATAAGCAACGGCTTACCTGATTGTGCAACAGGCTCCAATACAGGAAGCAAATCTTTCATTGAAGAAATCTTCTTGTCAAAAAGCAAGATATATGGATTCTCCAGTTCAGTTTGCATTTTCTCACTATCAGTAACAAAATAGGGGGAAAGGTAACCACGGTCAAACTGCATACCTTCAACTACATCCACATAGGTATCTGTACCTTTAGCTTCTTCTACGGTAATTACTCCTTCTTTACCAACTTTTCCAAATGCTTTGGCAATCAAATCACCTATAACATCATCATTATTGGCAGAAATTGAAGCAACTTGCTTAATTTTTTCAGAAGAATTTCCTACTTCAACAGCTTGTTGTTCAAGATTAGCGGTAATGGCAGCTACAGCTTTGTCAATACCACGCTTTAAATCCATAGGATTTGCACCGGCAGCTACGTTTTTAAGGCCTTCTGTTACGATTGCCTGAGCAAGTACGGTTGCGGTAGTGGTACCGTCACCCGCAAGATCGTTGGTTTTAGAAGCAACTTCTTTTACCATCTGAGCGCCCATATTTTCGAGCGGATCTTTTAACTCTATTTCTTTTGCAACGCTTACACCATCCTTAGTCACTTGTGGTGCGCCAAAGGATTTATTGATGATAACATTACGACCTTTTGGCCCCAGGGTTACTTTTACTGCGTTTGCTAATGCATCTACGCCACGTTTGATCCCGTCGCGTGCTTTAATATCAAATTTTATGTCTTTTGCCATTTTATATATTTGTAAATTTTCGCTTAGCGAAAATGTCTTATTATTAATAAACTATAATCTAAGAAGTAAAAGCTGCCGTTATACTATGGCCAGGATATCTTCTTCACGCATGATAAGATAATCTGTACCTTCTAATTTAAGTTCAGTACCAGAATATTTACCATAAAGTACGGTGTCACCTTCCTTAACGGTCATATCGTGATCTTTTTTACCGCTTCCTACTGCAATTACTTTACCACGCTGTGGCTTTTCTTTAGCTGTATCAGGGATATAGAGTCCTGAAGCTGTTTTAGTCTCTGCAGCCATAGGTTCAATTAAGACCCGGTCTGAAAGTGGTTTGATGTTTACTCCCATTGTTTTATTATTTTTTAAGTTGAACAATTTCTTTTAAATTTCATTTGCTAAAAGGCAGAAATTATGCCACTCCACAGTTGCTGACAAAACGACAAAAAAAAGACCGCAATATTGCGGTCTCTATAATTAGTACGACAAAGTTGTCAATTTAATTGTCGGTATTGTCTTCTGTAGTTGATGGAGCAATATTTTGAGGTGCTTCCTGGGCAGGAGCTGCAGGTACTATATTCTCAACATCAGAGCCCTGGATGATCTTGGATTCTGATGAATCCCCACGGCCAAAAATAGTTACATTTGAAATTAGGATAAGCACAAGCAAAAGAGTTGCCAATGCCCAGGTGCTTTTGTCAAGAAAGTCTGTGGTTTTCTTAACGCCTCCTACTTGCTGGGTGCCTCCTCCACCAAATGAAGAGGATAATCCGCCACCTTTTGGGTTCTGTACCATAATCACTACGATCAGCAAAAATGCCACTATCACAATGAGTCCTAAAAATATTAAAAACATAATTGGTTATTTTTTAAAGTCCTGTAATTCGTCTATTGCCCGAATTTGGTCTGCAAAGAAACCACTTTTTTCCGGATATTTCAAACTTAAAATTTTATAGGCTTGTTTCGCCTTGCCATAGTTTTTTTGTTCGACGTAAACCCTTGCCAATGTTTCGGTCATTAGCGCCTCATCGGGTACGTTTTTGACCTCGGGAATGTTTTTGATCTGAGCTTCCTCCTTAGCTTTCATCTTGATCTTGGGATTGTTTGCAATAAACTGGTCTATGAGTTTTATTTTGCGCTTGCGTTCTGGGTTGGCTGGGGGAATTTCTTCCTTTTTTGCCTCATTTTCGCCTAAATTCGGTTCATTTTTCCGCTCTATAGGGCTAAAAGAGGTGATTTTTAACCATTCACTGAAGGAGTGGGTTTCATCTGTTGTAAAATCCAAGGGTTTTCCAGTTTCAAGGATTTCTTGAGGGCTTGCTTTTGCAGTATTTTCCGATGCTTTCGGCTCAAAGAAATCTGGATCAAGAATAGTGTACGCTTTCTGAAGTTCTTCCTCTTCCACCTGTTTGGAAATATTCAGCGCCCCATTGACGGTCATATTATGAAGCCGTTCTTCTTGCTGTTTGATCTGGCTGTTTATGACATTTTGATTGAAAATAGAAGAAGTAATGAATTCAAAGAGAACACTTCTGTCCTGCGTCTGAGCGGCTGTGCGTTTCAATTCTTTGTTGTATCTATAACTTTCCTGATTTTTCAGGACTTTGAGGTAAAGCGCGCGTGCAGGCTGAAAAAAAGGATATCTTGTGACGACCTCTTTCATCTCATCCGTTTGTGAGGCGGTGATATGTTCGGGATGTTCCAGAAGGTATGTAAAAGTTTCCAGGTTCATAAATTACCAGTCTGCCAGCGAATCGTTAAAAATATCCTGGGTAATACGTTCAAAAATTTCTGCGAGCGCATCATCCAGGCCCCCACCTACAAACTGTTCGCTTGCCGGGCGGTCAACAAAGAAAGAATAACGCTTGGTAAAATCCTTGCTCCCATCTTCAACCTTAGTATTCACAAACCGCACATTTATCGCAATGGTAAGCCTGTTCTGGGCAGCGACATTATCTGAAGTCGCAGTTTGTGGGGCAATATAATAATCTACGATCTCCCCTTCGTAAATAAGGTCGCCTCCATTTGGCGCCAGGGTTAGGCTGCTTTGATTTTGAATAAGATCCTGAAGTGCAAAAGTAAACGTACGCTCTATGCCGGGTTCTACCAGCGGCGCATTGTTTTGAAAATAGTTTACCTGAAAGGTTTCCGTTCCTGCGGGAATACTAATACCGCTCAGGGAATAAAATTTACAGCCTACCATCAGAAGTAGACAGCCCATTAAACCGATGATCTTTAATTTATTCAAAAGGTTGATTTTTTATGATTTAACGTTTACGTACATGTGAAAAATCCCTTTTATTTTAATTCCCCCTTTGGGGGTTAGGGGGATTACAGGTCGTACTGTTTGATCTTTCTATATAGGGTACGCTCGCTGATGCCCAATTCTTTTGCGGCAAGTTTGCGTTTACCACTGTGGCGCTCCAGGGACTTCATGATCAGTTCAAGTTCTTTTTCCTGTAGCGATAAGGTTTCCTCTTCTTCTACATCTTCGGCAAAGGAATATTTATCGCTTCCATTTTCCTGCTGTTTTGATTCTTGCGGGATCTGCAGCACTTCCGTTATATCTTCTGCGCTTTCAAACTCGTCTTCAGGATCTTCACTGTAAATTTTATTGATAAGCGTTTTGTTTTCTTCTTTTACCGCTTCACTTGTACCTTTTTCCATCAGTTTAAGCGTGAGCTTTTTAAGATCATTGAGGTCACCCTTCATGTCAAAAAGAACTTTGTATAAAATCTCACGTTCACTGCTGAAATCACTTTCACCTGATTTCGGTTTTACCACTGCGGGTAAATTTGATCCCGCGTCAGGTAAATAGCCGCGCAATTTTTCAAATCCTATGACGCGTTCCTGTTCCAGAACTGAAATTTGTTCTGCAATATTGCGCAACTGCCTAATGTTTCCGCCCCAGCGGTATTTTAACAATAATTGTATCGCGTTATCTTCCAGCCGAATGGTGGGCATTTTGTACTTATTGGCAAAATCTGAGGCAAATTTGCGGAAAAGCAGGTGAATATCGTCTTTTCTATCGCGCAGCGGCGGAAGGTGAATTTCCACAGTGCTCAACCTATAATAGAGATCTTCCCGAAATTTGTCTTTTTTTATGGCTTCAAACATGTTTACGTTTGTCGCGGCGACAATGCGCACATCGGTTTTCTGGGTTTTTGAGGAACCCACACGTAAAAATTCGCCATTTTCAAGTACCCGCAAAAGCCGGACTTGCGTAGGTAACGGTAATTCACCTACTTCATCCAGAAAAATGGTCCCGCCATCGGCTTCTTCAAAATAACCGCTACGGGAAGCTGTCGCTCCTGTAAAAGCCCCCTTTTCGTGACCAAAAAGTTCACTGTCTATGGTTCCTTCTGGGATGGCACCACAGTTAACGGCAATGTATTTATTATGCTTTCTATGGGAAAGGGAATGGATAATTCGTGGGATGCTTTCTTTACCCACACCGCTTTCACCGGTAACGAGAACAGAGATATCAGTAGGTGCCACCTGAATGGCTTTTTCGACAGAACGGTTAAGTTTAGGGTCGTCGCCTATAATGCCAAAGCGCTGTTTGGTTGCTTGTACGCTTTCCATTTCCCCTAGCCCCCGAAGGGGGAATTTATAGTGTATTTATATTCAGAATTATATGCTTTCATAAAATTTTTATTTGTTAAAATATCTTATTTGTATTTACTCGTCTGAGTAAGTTACACCCCCTTTGGAGGT
Organism: Flavimarina sp. Hel_I_48; assembly: GCF_000733945.1. Taxonomy (NCBI): domain Bacteria; kingdom Pseudomonadati; phylum Bacteroidota; class Flavobacteriia; order Flavobacteriales; family Flavobacteriaceae; genus Flavimarina; species Flavimarina sp. Hel_I_48. The sequence goes on along the minus strand of NZ_JPOL01000002.1, from coordinate 956,202 downwards.
TGGGGGGATTGGGAATAGCCCACTGCCTCACCAATTAGCGTAGATTTTGTGCAGCTGTCTATTTTCACCATGACAAAATCGCCTACTTTATAATGTTGCTTGGGAAATACGGCCACCGTATTCTGTGAATTTCTTCCGCTCCATTCGGCATCGCTCTTTTTAGATTCTTTTTCAATAAGAATTTCGATGGTCTGGCCCACCATTTTTTTAGTGTTGTGGTATGAATGTTCCAGCTGTAGCGCAATTACTTCCGCCAGACGGCGTTTTTTTACCGCAAGCGGAATATCGTCTTCAAACTTCCTTGCGGCCATGGTGCCCGGTCTTTCGCTATAGGCAAACATAAACCCGAAGTCATATTTAACGTATTCCATTAAGCTGAGGGTATCCTGGTGATCTTCTTCGGTTTCTGTGGGAAAGCCGGTCATCATGTCCTGCGAGATCGCACAATTAGGTATGATCTTGCGTATGTTATCTATTAGGGTGAAATATTCTTCCCGGGTATGCAGACGGTTCATTTTCTTTAAAATACGGTCGCTGCCGCTTTGTACCGGTAGGTGAATGTAGTCGCAAATATTAGGATATTTTGCCATGGTGTGTATCACATCAAGCGTCATATCCTGTGGATTTGAAGTGGAAAACCGAATGCGCATCTTAGGCTGGGCCTCTGCAACAAGCGCCAGTAAATTGGAAAAACTGACCGATGTAGCCTGCTGCATAACAGAAGCTTTTTCAAAATCTTTTTTGAGTCCGCCGCCGTACCATAAATAACTATCCACGTTTTGACCCAGTAAGGTAATTTCCTTAAATCCGCGTGCGGCAAGATCGTTTACTTCTTCAATGATACTCTGTGGATCGCGGCTGCGTTCCCTTCCACGGGTGAAAGGCACCACGCAAAACGTGCACATATTATCGCAACCACGCGTGATGCTCACAAATGCGGAAACGCCGTTGCTTTGTAGGCGCACAGGTGAAATGTCACCGTAGGTTTCTTCTTTTGATAAAATCACATTGATGGCATCGCGGCCTTCTTCAACTTCGCGAATGAGATTAGGCAGATCCTTATAGGCATCTGGACCTACAACGAGATCTACGATTTTCTCTTCTTCGAGAAACTTGCTTTTAAGACGTTCGGCCATGCAACCCAGCACACCGACTTTCATTTTTGGGTTGGTCTGTTTTACGGCATTGTACTTTTCCAGGCGTTTGCGCACCGTTTGCTCTGCCTTATCGCGAATGGAACAGGTGTTTACTAATACAAGATCTGCTTCCTGAAGACTCTGGGTGGTGTTAAAACCTTCTTTTGCCAGTATGGAAGCAACGATCTCACTGTCGCTAAAATTCATCTGGCAACCATAACTTTCAATGAAAAGTTTTTTGGTATTTGCCTGAGCACCTTCCAGTACGAGGGCTTCTCCTTGTTTTTGTTCATCAATAACCTTCTCCATAAAGCGGTGCTTCTCAATTTTTCAAGGTTGCAAAGATACAACGTATGGAATTTGTGACAAACTGGCAGCATGATAATATTTTGCGCTGCGCTAAATAGTTTAAAATAATTGCTGAATATTAATGACTTATCACGCAACCTTTTAAATTATTCTGTATCTATGGTATAATCTAAGTCTCTAAAAATAATATTTTATGAACACAAAAGTATTTTTTATTCTTTCTTTTGTAATAATCGCTTTTTCGAGTTGCAGTGGAGATGACGATAATTCCCGGTCTGAAATGAATATAGTGTTAGGGCAATGGAAACTGATAGAGCAGCTAGCAGATCCTGGTGACGGGAGTGGAACCTTTAGAACTATAGAAAGTAAGAAGGTTTTGGAATTTTCTGAAGATGGAATCATAACTGTTTATGATGGTTCCCTATGTCAGCCCTATTCCGAGCAGCAAATTTCTAAAGGAACATATTCATTATCTACACAAGGAATCACTACCAATTGTGATAACGTAAACATTTCGTTTATAAGTTTTGAAATGAAAGAAGGCTTTTTGATTTTAAATTTTGCTTCTAATGAAGGTTTTTCTCAAAAGTTTAAAAGATTAAATGTTAAGTGAGGTTCTTTGAAGTTTTGAAACTTGTAGAAAACGTTAGATTAACTAATAAAGGGCATGCTATAGGTAATACTCTTTATCAGATTAGTTTCTTAAAAACAAATTTGTTTTGAAAAAAGTACTATTTCTTTTGCTATGTATGGCCACTCTGGTAGGCTGTGATTCAGATGATGATTCTGTTAATTATAATCTTGAGGGAAACTATACAGGTGTTTTTGAGAGAAATGATAGTGTATCTAATGTTCAGCTTTCTTTAAAAAATGCAACATTTTCAGGTGAAAGTGAGGTGCAAAAATTCCCTGCAATTTGCAGAGGTGCTTTTATCGTTTCGGGATCTTCGGTGACTTTTGAAAATGTATGTCCCTGGACGGCTGAATTTGACTGGACCTTAATTTTGAATGGTTCGTGGAATATTGATTTTGAGGATAATAATCTTATTTTAACGAATAAATTTGGCGATAGGTACTTGTTGACAAAACAGAAAATTGATTAAACTGAAATATTTAAATTATAAAAATAGAAATTATGAATAAAGCATTACTTTTTTTATTATTTATAAGCGCGATAATTAGCTGCAAGGACGATGACAATGTACAATATGCAGTACAGGATATCGCGACGCCAATAGTCGTTGACAAAGCAGATCTGCGCGCAAGTTATAATCAGCTGGTAATCGAAAGTCCCAAGCCTATCGAAAACTCTGGTAAATTTTATGCTTATGGCAATTTCATTTTTATAAATGATCTGGGTGCCGGTATTCATATAATAGACAACACAAATCCCAGTGCCCCGGTAAAAAAAGGTTTTCTTGAAGTACCGGGCAGTCGGGATATGGAAGCTAAAGACAATATTCTCTATGTTGATAGTTATTCAGATCTGGTATTGTTTGATCTTTCAAACATCAATGCGATTAAATATCTAAAAAGCTATGAGAACATTCTGGGCAATGGCAGCTATGAATGGCCAAGGCTTTCCCAGCAGGTAGATCAAATAGATTATAAGGATTTTGATGCTGAAAAGCAAATTGTGGTGGGCTGGGAATATGCTCGAGAACTACGTCCTGTTAATTTCTATCCTGATGGTTCTTTTGAGGATGCTCTTATAAATACCGCAAATGGAAACAACAGCTTTTCCGGTAGTGGCCTGGGTGGCTCTTTTGCACGTTTTAATGTCGTTGATGACAGGCTTTACATTATCAATGAAGGGCAGCTTTTTGTTTTTGACGTTACCAGTCAGCAGGATCCTGCGTTGACCGGTAAACAAAACCTTACCTGGAATGTGGAAACCATATTTAACCAGGGTGATTTTCTCTATATGGGCAGTCCCAGCGGAATGCTTATCTACGATATTCAAGATATTGACAACCCGCTGTACGTCTCTGAAGTGACTCATGTTTTAGGTTGTGATCCTGTAGTGGTGGAAGGTGATTATGCATACGTTACCGTACGCGGAGGCAATGCATGTGGACAGGACCTTAGTTTTCTAGAAGTCCTTGATATTTCAGACAAGACCAATCCGGTCATCGTTAATGATTACGATATGATAGAGCCCTACGGACTGGGGATTCATGGTGACCAACTGTTTGTTAGCGATGGTCAGTACGGACTTCATATTTACGATAAAACCGACCCAAAAGCCTTAAAATTGGTCATAAACAAGGGTGATTTGAACATTTTTGATGTTATTCCTATGGAAGATAAATTGCTGATGATAGGAGGGCAGGTATTGCATCAATATAAATACACCGTAAATGGAATTTCAGAAATGAGCACTTTTCAATTGGATTAATATATCGTGTCACCTCGAGTATCCCGATTTTTCATCGGGATACTCGAGATGCGCTTTTAAGTTGTGAAAAATTACCATCGCACGCCGTGAACATTCATTTTTAAAGTGTAAACAGCTTTAGAAGCGGTGATAAAAAGCGTTTTTTCATCAGGCCCTCCAAAAGTCACATTTGCGGTCCAGTTTTGTGGAACTTCAATATGCGCTATCTTTTCGCCCTTGTCGTTAAGAACGGTAACGCCATCACCGGTAAAATAGACATTTCCCTTGTTATCAATGGTCATCCCGTCTGAGCCCATCTCTGCAAAAAGCTTACGGTTTTTGAGTTGGCCATCTTTATCAATGTCAAAAACATAGGTTTTTTTATCGTCAATATCTGCCACATAAAGCTTTTTGCCATCCGGAGTACCTATAATACCATTAGGTTGCAGCATATTTTCGGCAGCAATCATCAGTTTTTTGCCATTTTTAGGTAAAAAATAGACTCTTCTTGCCGTTTGTTCGGGAGATTTATGATCCCACCAGGGGCGCTCATAATAAGAATCCGTAATATAAATGCCACCATTGGGATCTGCCCAGAGGTCATTGGGGCCATTCAGCTTTTTATTATCAAAGGCATTGATCAAAACACTTACATTTTTCATGCTATCTATGCGCCACAGGGCTGTTTTTTCATCTGCGGTTGAAAGCAAACTGCCATCAGTATCCATATAAAGACCGTTAGAACGCCCGGAAGGCTGCATGTATGTAGTCACAGAATCTGTGGCGGCGTCCCATAACAAAATGCGATCGTTAGGCTGGTCTGTAAAATAAACGTTTCCGTCCTTATCACTTGCGGGACCTTCGGTAAAAGAATAGCCATCTGCAACCAGGTGAAGTTTTTCGCCAGAGGCTATGAGGTCATTTTCCTGTGCCTGGCAAAAAGTAATGCCCAGAAGTATAAAAAGGGACGATAACGAATATAAATATGAAGTGGTAAACATAAAAATATGGTTTCTTAGACTAAGGTTTTAAAATCCTAAGATACTCTATTTTTAATTGTGCACCGCTACGGAAGTGCTCATGCGATTGCAAATAGAAAAGTTAATCCTTTTTTATAAGGACAAAATCCCTGCGCTCAACGTAAACTTTATGATCTTTGAAACAAATACCAATGTTTTCTTTTATCCAAAAAGATATAGGCAAAATATCTAATTTATTAGTGTCTGCAGAACTTTTGCGACCTGCTAAACCGCGACTTTTTTGATCCCTAAGTTTCCTGGATTTTCACTCAAAAGAATTGCTTTCATGCCCAAGAAAATTTTTTAATATACTTTTGCACTTCCAAAGTTTGATATAAAAGGTATGTTGTATACCGAAAAAGGAGCTTCGGTAAGCAAATAAAAAACTGATTATGGCTAAGAATTTAGTAATTGTTGAGTCCCCGGCTAAGGCAAAAACCATTGAGAAATTTCTGGGTGCAGATTATAAGGTGGAGAGCAGTTACGGCCATATTGCAGATTTGCCCAAAAAGGAACTGGGTGTTGATGTGGATGGTAATTTCAAACCTAAATACATCGTAAACAGCGATAAGAAGGCAGTTGTCAAGAAACTTAGGGACCTTGCCAATAAATCAGAAATGGTCTGGTTAGCAAGTGATGAGGACCGGGAGGGTGAGGCCATTGCGTGGCACCTTGCGGAAGAATTGCACCTGGACAAAGCCAAGACCAAGCGTATCGTTTTTTCTGAAATTACCCAGAAAGCCATTTTACGAGCCATTGAAAACCCCAGGGATATTGACTATAATTTAGTCGATGCCCAACAAGCGCGAAGGGTACTTGACCGACTGGTAGGTTATGAAATTTCGCCAATACTATGGCGTAAGGTAAAAGGCGGACTATCAGCCGGCCGTGTACAATCGGTTTCCGTGCGTTTGCTTGTAGAACGGGAGCGGGAGATTCGCGATTTTACGGCTGAGGATTATTTCAGGATTGATGCGGAATTTGCCAATGGGGATGGGAAAACTTTAAAAGCCAAGATCCCTAAAAACCTGGATACAAAAAAGGAAGCGGAAGAATTGCTCAATGCAAACGCAACAGCTACTTTTAAAGTTGAGGCACTTACTAAAAAACCCGCAAAAAAGAATCCGGCGCCACCGTTTACGACTTCAACACTGCAACAGGAAGCCTCGCGAAAGCTTTATTTTTCGGTAAGTAAAACCATGAACATGGCACAGCGCCTTTATGAAGCTGGTCTTATTACATACATGAGAACCGATAGTGTAAACCTTTCCCAGGATGCTAAAACTGCCGCGGAAAAGGAAATTTTATCGGCTTATGGTAAAGATTTTCATAAAGAACGCAATTATAAGGGCAAGAGCAAGGGCGCGCAAGAAGCGCATGAGGCGATACGTCCCACAGATTTCAGCAAACATTCGGTCAATATAGAGCGGGATCAGGCGCGTCTGTATGAATTGATATGGAAACGGGCCATTGCCTCACAAATGAGCGAAGCAAAACTGGAACGCACCAATGTGCAGATTTCCTCTTCAAACCATCCTACCAACTTTACCGCTAACGGTGAAGTGATAAAATTTGAAGGTTTTTTAAAAGTATATCTGGAAGGAACAGATGATGAGGATGATGAAGAAAGCGGAATCCTGCCTCCGTTGAAAGAAGGTGAAACGCTGAATAATCTATTTATCAGCGCCACCGAACGCTTTACACGCGCACCCTATCGCTATACGGAAGCTTCGCTTGTAAAAAAACTGGAAGAGCTCGGCATCGGTCGTCCTTCTACCTATGCGCCTACAATTACGACCATTCAAAACAGAAAATATGTCGAAAAAGGCAATATAGACGGTACAGAGCGGGAATATGTGCAATTGATACTGAAAAAAGGGAAAATAAAGGAAAAAGAACTTAGCGAAAAAGTGGGTTCAGACAAGGGAAAACTGGTACCTACCGATGTGGGAATGGTGGTTAATGATTTTCTTGTAAACCATTTTAAGAATATACTGGACTATAATTTTACCGCTAAGGTAGAGCAGGATTTTGACGAGATCGCCGAAGGAAATGAGGACTGGACTAAAATGATGAAGGACTTTTACAAAGACTTTCATCCCAATGTACAGGACGTGGCAGAAAATGCCGACCGTGAAGTAGGGGAGCGCATTCTGGGTAAAGACCCTAAAACAGGAAAACCTGTAAGCGTACGTTTAGGCAAATACGGCGCGATGGTGCAGATAGGAAGTGTGGAAGATGAAGAAAAACCGCTTTTTGCAGGTCTGGGTCCAGACCAACAGTTAAACACCATTACGTTTGAAGAAGCAATGGATCTTTTTAAATTGCCTAAAGACCTGGGTGAATTTGAAGACGAACCGGTAGCGGTAAACAATGGCCGCTTCGGCCCGTACGTTAAGCATGGCAAGAAGTTTATATCACTTCCCAAAGGTAGGGATCCGCTTGACGTAGAGCTTAAGGAAGCCATAGAGTATATTAAAGAAAAGCAGGAGGCAGATGCCCCTATTTATCATTATGATGAAAAACCAGTACAAAAGGGCGTAGGTCGTTTTGGCCCCTTTATTAAGTGGGACGGTATGTTTATCAATGTCAATAAAAAGTATGATTTTGATAACCTAAGCGAAGAAGATCTTATCCAGTTGATTGAAGATAAGAAGCAGAAAGAAATAGATAAGATCATCCATAATTTTGAAGAAGAGGGAATCCGTGTAGAAAAAGCGCGCTGGGGTCGAAGCAACATTATTAAGGGAAAAACAAAAGTTGAATTACCTAAAACCGTAGACGCAGCAGCGCTTACATTAGAAGAGGTCAAGGATATCCTGGCCAAAAAAGCGCCCAAGAAAAAAGCGGCAACCAAGAAAAAAGCCCCGGCCAAAAAGAAAAGCGCAGCCAAGAAAGCTCCGGCTAAAAAGAAAGCAGCCGCAAAAAAAACTACACCGAAAAAGAAATAATCTATGCCATTTGAGAACCTGGTACCGGTCGCTGATGCAGTGGTTGCGCACGCGCCCTTATTCCATAAGCAAAGCCTGGGCAATACCATTAGGATGCACACTTCTCAGGAGGGTATGCCCTCCCTTGATGAAGTTAATGTGGCTATAATAGGATTGAGGGAAAACAGGGGCATGATGGATAATTTGGCTGAAAAGCCAGATTTTCAGTCTGTACGGAGCGCTATTTATGGTTTATTTGCTGGAAATTGGCACACGGTAATCGCAGATCTGGGGGATATTGATAGTGGAAACTCGCTTGAGGATACTTATTTTGCCATTAAAAAAATTACCGAAAGTCTCTTTAAAATGGATATTATACCCATTTTTCTGGGCGGAAGTCAAGATTTGTCCTACGCGATCTATCGCGGTTACGATAAACTTGATCAGATGGTCAATTTTGTGAATGTTGATAACCGTTTTGATCTGGGCGATAGCAGCAAGCCTATGAGCAATACCTCTTACCTGGGCAGGATTATCGTTGACAAGCCTTATAATCTTTTCAATTATGCCAATATAGGCTATCAGACTTTTGCCAATAGTCAGGAAGAAATCGAACTGGTGCAAAAGCTGTACTTTGATGCCTACCGGCTGGGGGAGGTGGTACCTGATATTTCGCTGGTAGAACCCGTACTTAGGGACGCAGATGTTGTGAGTATTGACCTGGGTGGTATAGAAAGCGCCGCGCTGGGGCATATGCACAAGAACCGTCCTAACGGACTGAACGGAAGGGAAATATGCGCTGTCGCGAGGTATGCTGGTCTCAGTGACCGGGTAAGTAGTTTTGGTATTTTTGAATACTGCCAGATGAGCGATTCCCAGACCGCAGATGCGCTGGTGGCACAAATAATATGGTATTTTATAGAAGGCGTCAATTATCGAGTGGATGAACTGGTTCCAGAACGGCGCAAGGGTTTTCTACACTATACCGTACCTGTGGAGGATGAGGTGCTTAGTTTTTACAAAAGTGACCGTACCGGGAGATGGTGGATAGAAATCCCCTTTTTGCAGGGACTCAATAATAAATTGAAAAGGCATACGTTATTACCTTGCACGTATCAGGATTATGTGAACGCCTGTAATCAGGAAATCCCGGAACGCTGGTTTAAGGCCAGGCAAAAAAATGAGTTATAAACCGTTGAATATACTAAGACTAAGGGGAATTTATAATTAAAAAATTGTGTATTAAATTTTTTATAAATAGGTTTACGGCCTCAAATCTAGTATTTAAATTATCTACCTATGAAGAAGTTTATTGCATTTATTGCGATGATAAGCTTGTTGACTAGCTGTGGTCGTAGTGATCGTGGCGAACTTGTAGGCGCCGAGGGCAAAAAATGGAACTCTGAGAAACCATACGGTATGACGCTGGTTTCTGGGGGTGCTTTTATCATGGGAAAAAGTGACGATGATATTGCCAATGTTAAGGATGCTCCTACAAAAACAGTAACAGTTCGTTCCTTTTACATGGATGAGACTGAAATCACCAATTCCGAATACCGTCAGTTTGTAGACTGGGTAAAAGATTCTATTATTCGTACGCGTTTAGCTGTGTTTGCCGATGAGCTTGGAGAAACTCCAGGTAATGGTGGTATAGGGGAGTATTCCTTTCTCAACAATGATCCTGAGGAGATGAGTCCCTATGACCGCTATATGTACGATAACTATTATAGTTTCAGTGAAGATTATACAGGTAGAAAACTTAATAAGCGTATTGACCTTGTAGAAGATCCTCAGGATTATCCTGATGAGTATTATGTTGAGGTAATGGATAGTATGTATATTCCATTAGAAGAAGCATATAATGGTCACCGTACCGTAGATGTAGATAAACTTGATTTTAAATTTACCTATCTTGATGTTGAAGAAGCCGCTCGCCAAAAAAATGGAAGCCGCTCAGACTACATTCGTACCGAAACCGTTAATATTTATCCTGATACTACCGTATGGATCAAGGATTTTGCATATTCCTATAATGAGCCTATGCATAATGATTATTTCTGGCATACGGCCTATGATAATTACCCCGTTGTGGGCGTAACCTGGGAACAGGCAAGAGCGTTCTGTAACTGGCGTACATTATACAAGAACTCCTATAAAAAGAGCCGTAATCAGCAGCAGGTTAACCGTTTTAGACTTCCGAGTGAAGCAGAATGGGAATATGCTGCCCGTGGAGGCCTGCAAGGCGCTACCTACCCATGGGGAGGTCCTTATGCTAAAAATGACAGGGGATGTTTTATGGCCAATTTTAAACCTTTGAGAGGGGATTATGCGGCAGATCAGGCACTTTATACCGTAGAGGCTGATTCCTATAACCCTAATGATTATGATCTATATAACATGGCCGGTAATGTGGCAGAATGGGTAGAATCATCTTACGATCCCAATTCTTACGAATATATGTCAACAATGAATCCCGATGTTCCAGATCCTGATAACCAGCGTAAAGTTGTGCGTGGTGGATCCTGGAAAGATGTTGCCTACTTTCTACAGGTAAGCACAAGGGATTATGAATATGCTGATTCCGCTAGAAGTTACATCGGTTTTAGGACCGTACAGGATTATCTAGGTGTGGATAATGATATTAGCATGAACAGAAGATAATACACTAAATTCCCAAATATAGTTGTACTTAATCAATTCAATTACTTAAACTAAATTTTTAAAACATGTCAAAAAAAGGAAATATTTCAATCACCAATTTCATTTATGGAATGGGAGCTGCTGTGGTAATTGTTGGGGCTCTTTTTAAAATTCAACACTGGCCTTACGGTTCCCTGATTCTTACTATCGGGATGATTGTGGAAGCTTTGGTATTTGCCTATTCTGCTTTTGAAAGATCTCAAAATGATCTGGACTGGTCATTGGTTTATCCTGAACTTGCGGGTGGTGCTGTCGTTAAGAAAAAGGAGGTCATCAAGGAAGAAGTAGTAGAAGCTGACGGATTATTGTCTAAAAAGCTTGATAATATGTTGAAAGAAGCTAAAATAGATGCTCAACTTATGGAAAGCCTTGGTAAAAGCATCCGTGGTTTTGAAGGTGCTGCAAAAGGAATCGCCCCTACTGCAGAAGCTATGTCTTCTACACAGCGCTACAGTGAGGAAATGTCCCTTGCCGCTGCACAAATGGAATCTCTTAATGGCCTATATAAAGTTCAGGTCGAGACCGCTGGTCGTCAGGCTGCCATAAACAATGAAGTAGTAAACAATGCAGGTGTGCTTAAAGAACAGATGCAAAATTTAGCGACAAACCTTTCGTCCTTGAACGGGGTTTACGGAGGAATGCTTTCTGCAATGAACAAAAAATAAATTCTAAGAATAAAACGATAACCGTATTATTCACTAGAAAAATATAGACTATGGCAGGAGGAACTACATCCCCAAGACAGAAAATGATCAATCTCATGTATCTGGTTTTTATTGCGATGATCGCAATGAACGTAGATAAGGAGATTTTGAGCGCATTTAAGATTTTTGATATGAAATTCGCATCGTCAAACGCACGTTTGACTGATGAGAATCAATTGGCACTCGCTGGTCTCGAAGCAAAAGCAACGGAGCAGGCAGCCAAATATGAACCCCTTTTAGAGAAGGCTAAGAATGTAAAGACAATTTCTGATAATTTTTATTCATACTTAGGAACTATAAAAGATTCCTTGACTGAAGGTGTGGATACAAGCAGTTACGCGAACCTTGATAAATCATCAGTACTTGATGAGAGATGGTTTACTGGTGATGGCTATACTCAAAAAGGTGATGCTTTCTTAGCTGCATTAAACCAATATAAAGAGGATATGGCTGCTGCACTGGGACCAGAATTCAGTGACGTGAACAGGGCTGTCCAGTCAAGCTTTGATACGACACCTGTTGAAAATAAGGATGGTAAAGAAGTAGCGTGGTTAAAGTATAATTTTGAAGGCTATCCGCTTGCAGCGACAATTACCAGGTTCACACAGATGCAAAACGATATAAAGTCCAATGAATCTGAAGTTTATTCCTCATTATTACAGGGTCAATTAAGCAAAGATGTTTCATTGAGCAATTATGAAGCGATTGTGATTCCTGAAAAAACTGCATTCTTTTCTGGAGAACGCTTTAAAGGTAAAGTCGTTTTGGGGCGTTTTGACAACTCCCTCAACTTTGATAAAGTTGTTGTGAACGGAAATGAAATTAAAAACCTAAAAGCAGGGCAGGTTGTTCTTGATTTCCCAACAGGTAATGTGGGTACGCAAAAAATCACCGGTGAACTTGTCTATACGGAGGAAGGGGAACCAAAATCTATTCCCATTAGAAGTGAATATGCTGTTATCAACAGGCCTAATTCCGCAACGATTTCCGCAGATAAGATGAACGTTGTATATCGTGGAGTAGCAAACCCTATGACAATTAGTTTTGCAGGTATTGCAGATAATAATGTTTCTGCAAGTGCACCTGGATTATCTAAAGGAGGTAGCAGTAGTTATACAATGAGTCCTGGAAGTGGACGTGAGGTTACCATTAATGTTTCCGGTACGTTGCCCGATGGGTCAAAAGTGAGCGATTCTAAACAATTCCGTATAAAAGATATTCCACGACCAGTAGGTACGGTAAGGGGCGAGTCTGATATAATAAAGATGCAGAAGAATGCGTTAAGTATATCCACGATAGGTGCAAACCTGCCTGATTTTGACTTTGATCTTAACCTTCAGGTAACTGGATTTAAGGTCAATGTGCCAGGAAAACCTACCGTGCAGGTAAATGGTAGTAAAATGGATTCCAGGGCTAATGATTTGATAAGACAGGCACCCCGTGGTTCAACTGTTCAGGTTTTTGATATAAATGCAAAAATTGCAGGAAACAGCTCCTATTTATTGAAGCAGGTTTCTCCGGTTTTTGTTGAACTTACTAATTAAAATTATATGATAAGCATTAAGTATTCTTATATTCTTTCTGGTGTATTGCTTTTCGCAGGCACCGCGTTTGCTCAAAATAACATCCTGAATGCAAAGGCACCAGATGAGATGTATGTGCAGACTGAAGGTCAAATGCTTCTTGATAATGATAAGCCTTTGGACTATGGTTATGTCGATAGCCGTGATGTCCTCTGGGGGCGTAATGTATGGGAGACCGTTGATCTTGATGAGCGGGTGAACTTTCCATTGTATTATCCCATTGATACCAATAGTATAGGTGCAGATCGCCGCTCTCTTTATGATGTGCTGGTCAATGCAGCAAAGAAAGGAAAAATCGATCTGTATTCAGATTCTTATTTTAATGATAAGATTTCATTAAATGATATTTCTGCGGCAATGTCTAAAGTGGATACCACAGATCTTGGGGTTGAGCAGATAAACGCCGGTGAACAGCTTGATGAGCAATTTATCAATAGAAGGGACATTACAGCCGCTGATATTGAGCAATACTTTATAAGGGGCTACTGGTATTTTGACAAAAGACAAGGCGAACTTAAATATAGAATGATTGGTATTGCTCCAGTTGCTCCAGATGTTAACTTTATAGATGAAGAGAATCCTGTACTTGTACCTTTATTCTGGGTTTGGTTTCCAAAAGCGCGTCAGGTATTGCATGAAGCAAAAGTATTCAATCCTCAAAATTCGGCGCAACCGCTATCTTATGATCATTTGCTTAACAGTAGAAGATTCAGCGGTATGATTTACCAGATTGATAACATTCAGGGAGATAGGGAAATAAAGGAATATATGGCTGATAATTCATTGATGCAATTGCTGGAATCTGAACGTCTAAAAGATGAGATTCGCAATATGGAAAGCGATATGTGGAGTTACTAAAACTCGAGAATTCTTTATAAAAATGAACAAAAACGCCCTATTTTGGGGCGTTTTTTGGTTATAATACGTACTAATGGTTGAAATAGATTACATAGTTGTAGGTCTTGGCCTGGCGGGAATGGCTTTTTGCGAACAATTAACCGCTAACCATAAAGAGTTTTTGGTCATTGAGAGTGGGGGAGCTTCCGCGAGTCGGGTTTCTGGGGGCGTTTACAATCCCGTTATATTAAAACGCTACACACTTCCGTGGGAGGCAGAAAAGCTTATGGATATCGCGGTCCCTTACTATGAGCAGCTAACTAAAAAGCTTCAACTAAATGCGATGTTTCCTACTCCTGTGCTTCGGTTGTTCTCTTCTGCTGAAGATCAGAATAATTGGTTTGAAGCCCTTGACAAACCCGGACTTTCGAGATTTTTAAGTCCGAAGCTGGAAAGGGAACCTATTAACGGTATAGATTCTATTTTTCATTACGGAAGGGTTCGGGAAACTGGTCGCATTGATGTTCCTGCCGTTTTAGATGCTTATAAAGCGCATTTGATTCAAAAGAAACAATGGCTGGATGAAGTTTTTGAGCATGAGCAGATTGTTATAGAAAATGATCATGTGATGTATAAAAATTATCGCGCCAGATACATCGTATTTGCCGAAGGTTATGGCGTAAAAAAGAATCCGTTTTTCGCTAAACTTCCTGTAGTGGGTAACAAGGGGGAATATATTTTTATCAAAGCGGAAAAGTTGATCCTCGACGCCGCGCTTAAAAGTCAGTTTTTTATCATTCCGCAGGGCAATCAGCGCTTTAAAGTGGGCGCGACTTTTAATGGAAAAGATAAGGACAACAACCCAACACAAAGCGCACGGGAGGAAATCCTTCTCAAACTACGCAAGGTACTTACCTGTGAATTTGAAGTTGTTGATCAGGAAGCAGGAGTGCGTCCCACAACTGGCGACCGCAGGCCCTTACTTGGCAAACATCCCCATTATCCCAATCTGGCACTTCTTAATGGGCTGGGAACCCGGGGAATTATGATGTCACCCTATTTGGCCGGTTTATTATACGAGAATCTGGAAAATGGCATAAAGCTGCCTCAAACAGTGGATGTCATGCGTTTTCCTAAAAAATTTGAGAAGCGCTAAAGTCGATTTGATTTCAGAAGAATTTATTCTTTCTTTAAGTTAAGATGATTTTGCTTTTTCGGGATCGTATTTCATAAATATATTGATCCAAATATTTCTGGAAAGACGCATGATAAAAGGGAAAAACAGAACCAAAGTCCCAATAATTGCTATAAAAGAAGTCATTAAGCCACCGCCTAGAAAGAAATGGGCAATTACAAAAGCAGCGACCGCAAAAGCGATACCCACACCATAACTTACATACATGGCGCCATAAAAAAAGGATGGTTCAATCTTGAACTTTTGATTGCAGTGACTGCAGCGCTCGTGCATCTTAAGGGTTTGGGAAAGGTGATAGGGGTTAGAATTGATATACATATCGCCTTCATGGCAAACAGGGCATTTTCCCGTAAATATGCTGTAGAGTTTTGATCCTTTTAGAAAACGGGCCATAGGCTTTTATTTTATCTATCTAAACAAATGAAGATCTCATTGCCAGAAAGCACAAATTTAGGCATCTTTGCACAAAATAAGTAAGGGATGCGCTACAATATTAAAACCCTTGTTTATAGGTATTTAAATACAACATATGCTTAATATACATAATCTTTCCGTCTCTTTTCAAGGAGAATATTTGTTCAATGAAGTGACCTTTAGGCTCAATGAAGGGGATCGCATAGGGCTCGTGGGAAAAAACGGAGCGGGAAAATCTACCATGCTTCGCATAATCTCTGGTGAGCAGGAGTACGATACTGGTCAGATTGCGATGGAAAAAGACATCCGTATTGGCTTTTTAAAGCAGGATATCGATTTTGTGGAAGGCCGTACCGTTCTTGAAGAATCTTACGAAGCTTTTGAACTCATCAAAAAACTGGAAAAACGCCTGGAGGAAATAAATGTCCAACTGGCAGAGCGTACCGATTATGAGAGTGAGGGATACCATGACCTTATGGTAGAGCTCAGCGATGTACAGCAACAATACGAGATCCACGGCGGTTATAATTATCAGGGGGAGACCGAACGCATCCTGATGGGGCTTGGTTTTAAAAGGGAAGACTTTAATAAGCTTACAGATACCTTTTCTGGCGGCTGGCGTATGCGTATTGAGTTGGCAAAACTCCTTTTGCAGAACAATGAGGTTTTACTGCTGGATGAGCCCACAAACCACTTGGACATTGAATCTATCATTTGGATAGAAGGCTTTTTAAAGAGTTACACGGGTGCTGTCGCGATCGTTTCCCACGATAGGATGTTTCTCGACAATGTGACGAACAGGACTATTGAGATTTCCCTGGGAAGGATCTATGACTTTCCGAAGCCGTATTCAGAATATTTGGTCTTGCGTGAAGAAATGCGCGGTCAACAACTTGCAGCGCAGAAAAACCAACAAAAAGAAATAGATCAGACCGAAAAATTGATCTCAAAATTTAGGGCCAAAGCCTCAAAGGCGACCATGGCGCAATCGCTTATCAAAAAACTCAACCGTATGGATATCATAGAGGTTGATGAAGATGATAACAGCGTGATGACCCTTAATTTCCCCGTTTCTGTAATTCCTGGTAAAGTGGTTGTAGAAGCCGAAGGGATTTCAAAAAGCTACGATGAGAAGGAAGTGCTAAAGAATATTGACCTGTTTATAGAGCGCGATTCTAAAACAGCTTTTGTGGGGCAGAACGGTCAGGGTAAATCCACTTTGGCAAAAATTATGGTCGATGAGATTTCGCATAGCGGAAAATTGAAATTGGGCCACAATGTACAGTTGGGCTACTTTGCCCAGAACCAGGCGGATCATCTGGATGGTGCCAAGACGGTACTGGATACGATGATAGATGCTGCGAATGAAAAGAACAGAAGCCGCGTTCGGGATATTTTAGGTTCGTTCCTGTTTCGAGGGGACGAGGTTGAGAAATACGTGCGCGTACTTTCTGGGGGAGAACGCAACAGGCTTGCTCTGGCGAAACTGATGTTACAGCCTTTTAATGTGCTGGTGATGGATGAGCCCACAAACCACCTGGATATAAAATCAAAAAATGTACTCAAAGATGCCCTGCAGCGCTTTGAGGGAACGCTTATCATTGTTTCTCATGACAGGGACTTTTTACAGGGGCTTACCAAGACCGTTTATGAATTTAAAGATCATAAGATCAAGGAATACCTGGGCGATATAGATTTCTATCTAGAACAGCGCGCTGTAGAAAGTATGCGTGATATTGAGAAGCGTGACGTTCAGAAAAAAAGCGTTGCGCCTAAGCAGCAAGCAAAAAAAAACGTACAGCACGATCAGAAAAAATATAAGTCGCTTACCAATAAATTAAGCAATATTGAATCTGACGTGAACAAGCTGGAGCGGGAGATCAAGAAACTGGATGGTGAACTTGCGGCCAACTATGAAAAAACAGCTTCAAAGGATGGCTTTTTTGATACTTATCAGGCGAAAAAGAAGAAGGTGGAGCGCCTCATGGAAGACTGGGCAAAAATCTCTGAAGAATTGGAAGAATATGCTTAAAATTGGTCATTTTTTACCGATTTTAGTACAAATACGGTCCTTTTAAATGATAGAACATTTTTTTTCTTGTCCGCACTGTTGGGAAGAAATCTCCATGCTACTCGATCCATCAGTCAGCACCACGTATATTGAAGATTGTGAAGTGTGTTGTAACCCTATTGAGCTGCACGTCCGTTTTGAGGCTGGGGAATTAGTGCAATTTGATGCTACCAGTATAGAACAATAGACTGATTCTTGTTGTAGAAGACGTTTTCAGGCCTTTTTTCATGGTTTTTTAATGTTTAATCCCAGATTTTCTTTTTGATTTTCAGGGAATAGATAATTTTCACGGAAGTGAAAACAGCTTTTTTGGCAATTTATAAATGTTTTCCGGTTGAACCTTTTGCCGTATTTCCTCTTTCTAAAGATGCTAAATAGTTGTTTATATTATCTAATTTCCAGTGAGGTAGAATAATGTTGTGCAACGTAAGTTTGTACATGATTTACCTACTAAATAAAGAAGTAAATTCCCCTAATCAGTATTGATTTTATGGCTTCAATAAAAAATGTTATTCCAGCGCAAGCAACCGGTACCATCGTAATGGTAAGACCCGTGGCCTTTAGAATGAACGAGCAAACTGCGGTAAACAATTATTTTCAGGAAGACCTAAAGGTTAAAAACGCAGAAATAAACCGTAAGGCCCAGGCCGAGTTTGATGCCATGGTCAACAAGCTGAAAGATGCAGGTATTGAAGTACTCGTGCTCAACGACGATCTTGCTGAAGATACCCCTGATTCCATTTTTCCCAATAACTGGGTTTCTACCCACGCAAACGGCGATATCGCCATTTATCCCATGTATGCCGAAAACAGGCGAAGGGAAAGGCGGGACGCGTTCTTTATCTTGCTGGAAGAGCACGATTTTGAGATCAAAAATATCGTAGACTATACCAAGGCAGAAGAAGAAGGTATTTTTCTGGAAGGTACGGGAAGTATCGTTCTGGACCGTGCCAATGAAAAAGCATATTGTGCCCTTTCAGCGCGGGCAGATGAGGAACTATTTATCGAATATTGCGAGGAATTTGAGTATTTTCCAGTAGTTTTTAATGCTTTTCAGACTAAAAATGAAAAGCGTTTGCCTATCTACCATACCAATGTGATGATGTGCGTGGCAGAAGATTTTTGTGTGATCTGCCTGGAATGCATTGATGATAAGAAGGAACGTAAAAATGTGGTTCAGCATTTAAAAGATTCGGGAAAAGAGATCATTGCCATTACCGAAAAGCAACTGGAACTTTTTGCCGGAAACATGTTACAGCTTATGAATGAAAAGGGAGAGAAAATACTGGCGATGAGCCAGAGTGCACATAATTCCCTTAGTTCAGAACAAATTTCACGTATAGAAAAATACTGCAAGATCTTGAGCAGTGACCTCACCACCATTGAAACCTGCGGCGGGGGAAGCGCACGCTGTATGATGGCTGAAATTTTTCTGCCAAAGGTTTAGTTTTACTAATCCGCCAGGTTTAATCCTTTATTTTCTCAAAATCAAAGACGATTTCTGGTCCGCCGCCGGAGATTTTAGCCGTTAATTGACCGTTTTTAAGCGAATATTCCACTTTTTTAGGATATTTATTCTGTGGACTTTCAGCAGTAAAACCATCAGCATTTTGTTCAGTTACTTTAAAAATAGCGGGCTGCTCTTTAGGAGCGGTAACTTCGAGGTTCCAGGTATTTTCTTCTTTATATATTCTCAGGTCTTCCTTAAAAATGGTGTCGTTTTTCTCTAGCGTAAAAGCCATCCCGGTAAATTCCTGGTCAGCCGCTTTTTCCCAATGTTCATACGTTGATTTTCCGGCTTCTTCATTCGTACGTATCCATTTACCGGGGAATTTGTCGAAAAAAGGAGTGCTATTTTTATCAGATTGACAACTTATTGCTACTAGGAAAAAACTAAGTAAAACTATTTTCATAATTGCTTTTAAAAAAGAGTGTAACCAAAAATAATAGAAAATCCGCCATAATTAGAGTTATAGTAAATATAATCGCTAAGAACATTTCGGTTGAGGTCATATCTAAATTCAAGGCTATAGCTATCGCCATATTTAAAACCGGTACCAAGGGCAAAATTGTTACGCGATTTAATATCTAAAGGAATGCGATTTTTATAGATGAAAGTAGAATTAAATGGAAAATCAAGTATAAAAGATGCGTTTACAAAGATTTTTGAATCCTCATTAAGAAAAAAGTAGTGTCTTACCCCCAGCGGAAGCTCTATAGATTTATAATCTACGGAGGTTTTTGCTTCATCTATATCAGTCTCTGCGTTATAGGATTGATAAGTGGGCTCCAGTATGACCGCCCATTTATCTTTATTAAACGGTAGTATAAATTCACCTTCAAGACCTATCCTAAGGCTCCATTTCCTGTCAAAATCCACATTTATGGTAGGCAAGCCTATTGTTGAAAAGCGTTCATAATCAAGACTCGCGTTTTTAACTCCCGGCCTTATATTGAGATGAAAAATTTGCCGATCTCGTTTGGCAATCGTGTTTGAATAATCTGGATTTTGGCAAGTATTGTACTTAATAAAGAGCCGTTCCAGGTCAGAACTGATATATCTGAGGCGTTCTGCGTCATTAAGAGTGATCGAACTGCATTTTAAAGAACTGTAAAGCTCCTGCTTATAGGCTTCATTTTTCTTTATATCCTGACTGCCATCCATATATTCTTTGTAGATCAGCGCGGTTATGGGTTTTTCTTTTTGCTTATAAAAATAGCGGGTCAAATTGCCATCTTCATATCGATATAGCGAGGCATCGCCCTCCACCAGTACTTTTAAGAAAAGTTCATTTTCTACTAGTTGTGGCTGTCGGTTGTTATCTAATTGGTTAAGGGTATTTGATGAACGGTCTAAATTTACCGTCTCCCTAATGTATTTTAGTTTGTTTTCAAAAGCGAACTCCTTTGCGTATTTTAAAGTGATAATCTTTGGTTCCTCATTTTCCGCAGCTTTAAATTCGAACTTTGTAGGATTGTTTTTCCAGTCTTCATTTTTGATATAGCCATCTATACGCGTATCAAGATTAGAAATATAATATCCTTTTTCAAAAGTGATCTGGGCAAGGCTCATGAAGTTGAAAACCATGCAAAAAACCAGAATAAAAAGATTTTTCATGAAGTTCTGTTGTAAAAGATGAATTATAATCTGGGTTTGATCCTATTTGTCGCGCAATATAACGATACCGTCCATTTTAAGCTCCTTAAAGTCAATTTAATCGGGTAAAAAGCCTGATTTATAAGATATATCGATGAATTTCCAAAGTGAAAAATTGCAGAACATTTTCACCCTCAACAAAAAACCTGCGGTTTTACACTTAAAACCACAGGTTTAATATTAATAGTTGTGTTGTCTATTTCACCAGCGTAAAATAAGGGTCTTCATTAGTGTAGCGCTCCCAGATCTGTTCCCCATTGAGCCATATTTTGGTCTGAATTACGGCATTGCGCTTGCGCTCGTAGGAAACTTCTAAAGTATCGGTATCGTTTTCATCCCATTGAATGTAGGTGATGGGGGTTTCTTCGGTTTCAGAATAATTGGGAGTGATTCCAATTACATATTCATTTTCAACTTCAAAAATTTTATAATTTCTGGGACTATCAAGATTTCCGTCATAAACCTCCTGTTTTTCCCCGTTGATGAGGTAAAAAAGTTTGATCGTATCTTTTGAAAAGTGCTCGGGATTATCGGGATCAAGAAGATTTTCACCATCATCGTTGACCACCGTAAAACGTAAGCCAACATCAAAATTATATTGATCACTCGCATCATCATCACCTTCGCTGCAGCCGAGTGTGTTCATCAAAACTAAAATTAGGATTAGATTTTTCATGTGTTTATTTTGAGGATTAACAAATGATGTTTGCTTTTTCTTAAAATTAGGAATTAGGAATTAGGAATTTTTTTCTTAAAATTTCAGTCAGGCTTTATTCATTCTCTCGACGAACGCTCCCGTTCCTGCGTATCCCTTCTCCAAAACCAAAGATCAATGAACCATAGCAGGATCATAAGCACCATAAGCAGGCTTAGCGGAAGCGAAGTAATAATAAGCAGTTTTTGCATGGCGGTAAGCACATCACTATCCGCGCGAGCCTGGCCTAAAAGCACTATGGCTACCGAAAAAATCATCAGGATAATGCCCCATAGCGTGCGGTGTAATTTCCCGGGTTCGGGGCGTTTATCGGTAAACATGCTGAGTACATAAATCGCAGAATCTACCGATGTTACCAAAAAACTAACCAGTAATAAAATTACCACGCTATTCACGACAAATTGTAAAGGATAGTGTTCGAGGAACTTAAAAATTGAAGTAAAAACGTTGTCAAACTCCTGATTATAACCTCCCCATTCCTGTATCAATTGGAATGCTGAAGTACCAAACGTACTAAACCAGAAGAATGTACCTAAAGAAGGAATCAACAATACACCGATGATGATTTCACGTAGCGTGCGCCCTTGCGAAATACGTGCGATAAAAATACCGGTAAATGGTGCCCACGCCAGCCAGAATGCCCAGTAATAATACGTCCAGTCGGTAAGGAATGCCTGCCCAGGATCATAGTTTCCATAAGCGATACTCATGGGGACAAAATCAACAATATACCGGTAAAAAGCGGCAAAAAACTGTTCAAAAATGGTAAAAATATCACTTTGCAGCAATACAAAAAGCAGCAGTGCAACCGTAAGGTATATGTTCCAGGTAGACAGGTTTTTGATACCTTTCTCCACTCCGCTAAGCGCGGAAAGCAGGGCTAAAATACAAATGATGATCACTAAAATGATGATCACCGTATACTCCAACTTGTAGCCCAGTAAGTGATTTAGCCCTCCTTTTATTTGTGAAGCGCCCAGCCCCACAGCAGCGACCAGGCCAAATACGGTTGTAAGTATGGTAAGTACATCTACACCGTTAAAAAACGCTGTTGAAACCTTGCTATTTTTGTTTTTGAAAAGGCGTGCAAAACTACTACTGGTCGCCACGGGAAGTTTGCGTTTAAAAATGGCATACCCTATGGCAAGGGCAAAAATCGTGTAGAATGCCCATGCGGTAAATCCCCACTGGTAAAAAGTGAACTCCAGCGATATAATTTCCGCGGATGCGTCAATTTGCAAGGGCGGATTCAAAAACATATAAACCGGTTCTTGTACGGCACGCAGTAAAATACCCGCGCCCATGCCCGCACTATAGAGCATCGAGATCCAGGCTAAACGGTTGAAAACCGGCTTATCATCAGGTTTGCCCAGTTTGTAATTTCCCCAGCGGGAAATAGCGATAGCAATCAAAAGTAGAACACAAATAAGTCCCAGATAAAGGTAGAAAGCTCCAAAATAGGTGCGAACCCAGAGAGAAGCCGTTTCAATTGCATCGTAACTGGCCTGGGTAAAAAAATAGAAAGGAATACAGCAAAACAAGAGTAAAGCCAGAGGTATGCTCAACAGGGGATTTTGCCGAAGATAGTTTAGGTGTTTAATGTTTGCGGATTTTTAGGACTATAATTGGCAATATTACGTATCATTCCGTCAAAAATAAAATAATGAAACGGTAACATGGTATACCAGTAAAGCCTGCCCAGCAGTCCTTTAGGCCTAAAGGTGGCAGTTTGATGAAGTACATTTTTATCATCTATTTCCCATTCTAGCCACGCTTCGCCAGGTACTTTCATCTCTGCAAACAGCAATAAGCGTTTTTTTTGCTTATCGGCCAGGATCACCCGCCAGAAATCGAGCACGTCACCTTCAGAGATTTGAAAGGAATGTGTGCGGCCGCGCCTAAGGCCCACGCCGCCTATCATTTTGTCCATAAAACCGCGGATTTTCCACAGCAGATCAGCGTAATACCAACCGCGTTCTCCGCCTATTGCCCAGATATTTTCGAGCGCTTGTTGTGGATTTTCAAGTTTGTGGGTTTTCCGGTCTTTGACACAGCCATATTCCGGCACTTTCACATACTTTTTCAGATCGCTGCTAAAGCGGCCGCTTACCATACTGTCCTTCCAGCTGGAAACAACCTGATGCTGTTCAATCTTTTCGAAAGCTAGCTGTATGGCTTCGGCATAACTTATGGGTTCAATGTCTAGCATTTCCTGTAAACGCGTATCCCTGGAGATTACTTCGATGCGCATACTGTCCACAAGGTTGAGCGCTAGTTTATAGGAAGTGGAGGTCACGAAATATAACCAGTACGAGGAGATTTTCGGACTTAAAAAAGGTACGTCAACAATGGTCAGCGATAATTTCCGAATACGCGAATACTCGAGCATCATCTCTTTGTAGCTCAAAATATCTGGTCCACCAATATCAAAAGAATCGTCATAACATTCCTCTTTGCCCAAAACGCCGGTAAGAAAATGTAAAACGTTGCGTATAGCAATGGGTTGGCAGCGGGTTTTAACCCACTTTGGCGTTACCATTATAGGCAGTTTCTCGCAAAGATCCCTGATGATTTCAAAGGAAGAACTCCCTGATCCCACAATGATCGCCGCCCGAAGCACCGTAAGGTGACACGGACCTTCATATAAGGTTTTTTCAACATTTTTTCTGGATTTGAGGTGTTTGCTCAACTTTTCCTCATTTACGATCCCGCTCAGGTATATGACCTGTTTACATTGCGTAGGTTCAAGGTGTTTGTTGAAATTAATGGCAGAACGCTCCTCTTTCTCGTCAAAATCTGATGTAGAGGCACTCATGGAATGAATGAGGTAATAAGCGGCATCTATATCCCTAGGCAAAATGTCAGGTTGCGGCTCCTCGAGAAAGTCAATTTCAACAACCTCGATCTGATCCCAGATTTCCTGGTCTACAGATAGTCTTTTTTTATCGCGCACGGTACAGACCACATCGTGCCCCTTATCAAGTAAAAGTGGTAATAGACGCATACCAATATAGCCATTGGCTCCGGTAATAAGTATTTTCATAGCAAGGTTGAAGATAGCAATAAACCGGTCAAAAAGAGCTTAAAACGGACTAAAAACGTTTAATTATCACTAAATAAGAGTCTTTTTAATTGTAATTAGAGATCCTCTGGACCCAGGGGAAGATTTTCGGCCTTGTAATTCATTACTTTTTTGATGAATTTATGCGTGGCGCTGTCTTTTGCACGTGCCCTGATTTTTATAAAATATTCGTCCCGGTAAATGCTATATTCTTCGGCTTTGCCCTTATAGAGCGTGAGTTTGTAATAGGGTATTATGAGCGCATAAGATTCAAGAAGGGAGCGGAAACCTACAATTATACCCTGAGGCCTCATCTCAATATTACAGGTATTTACATAACTGTCAAGTATGAGAAGGTTGTTGATCTTAATGCTTGCGGAGGTTATAAAAAGTTTAGAAGATCCTATGCCTTTCATCTGGATACGCTCCCGAAGGGTAAAAGGTTTACCTACCTCATCTTCGATCTTTTTTTTTACGCTTGGGTTGTTATAGGATACGTTTAGCAGCATAGTATTTTCCGGTAAAATTAGCCATAAAAGGTTTGGTTTACAAGACGTAAGCCTATGAATTAATGGTCCTTTTAGCGTAATTTCAGCCAAAAAAAGGTTCAAAATCGGTGAATTTTGAACCTTTTTGAGTTGTATTTCCAATAAATTTAATCTTCCTGAAAATTGAGCGCGACCCCATTGATGCAATGTCTTTTCCCTGTAGTGCCTTTAGGTCCGTCATCAAAAACATGACCTAAATGACTACCGCAGTTGCTGCAATGTTCTTCAACGCGGGTGTAGCCCAACTTTTTATCGCTTGAGAAACTCACGTTGCCCTTGATCTCCCGATCAAAGGACGGCCAGCCCGTCCCACTGTCAAATTTATGTTTACTTTCAAAAACCGGGTTTCCGCAAGCGGCACAGGTGTAGGTTCCCTTTTTCTTGTTGTCCAGGAGATCGCTGGTAAAGGCGCGTTCCGTTCCACTTTGACGAAGTACGTTGAATTGCTGACCAGTCAGTTCTGCCTTCCACTCAGAAGCGCTTTTTTCAACGGGAAATTTTTCCTTTGTATTGTTTTGTGCATTCCCATTGCAACAGGTAAACAGGATAAGTGACATTAAGATCAGTATTTTTTTCATAGCTATTTTTAACAAAGTCTTCAAAGAACAAGCCAAATTGCCTTAATTGTGATTTTTTAACATGGATAGATATTGAGTTTCTATTAATTTAGGGGTGTAGCGTTAATTATTATTACTTAATCCATAATTGATGGCCATTCCTGCTAAATTGATATTTTATTTCTATTTTTATAACAGACTAACTAATCATACCACTTTTGAATCAAGAACGAATAATCATAGAAAACGTAGCTCCGCAATTACAAGGTGGGGCTTTTTTTATTAAACGAATAGTAGGCGAGATCGTAACCGTTACCGCAGATGTACTGGGCGATGGTCATGACGTGCTACAGGTAGAGCTTTGCTATAAGCAGGAAAAAGATAAGGATTGGCAGACCCAGCGCCTGCAACACTTAAAAAATGATAGTTATTCAGCATCATTTCACGTAGAACAGCAAGGTTTTTACAGCTACAAGATAAGGGGCTGGATGGATAATGCCCTCAACTGGCAGCATGGTATCGAGGCTAAGATAAAAGATGGACAGCATGTGAATAGCGAACTTCTGGACGGTATTCAATATCTGGATTCAGTTCTAAAAGATGTAGATAAGGAACAGAAAAAAACTCTTAAAGAAGCGAAAGCATTTTTTAAAAATCCAAAAAAATATGAGGAAGCGTGCAGGATCGCCGTTTCTGAAGAATTACATACAATATTCAAGCAGCACCCTACCCGCAACCATGCTGCGGAAAGCCAGGAATTACAAGTATATGTAGATCGTAAAAAAGCTGGATTTAGTACGTGGTATGAGTTTTTTCCACGCTCGGCAGCGCGGGAAGAAGGTCAGCACGGTACGTTTGAAGACTGCGAACGTTTGCTTCCCAGGGTTGCAGCCATGGGCTTTGACACGGTTTATTTCCCACCCATACATCCCATTGGGGAGGTGAACAGAAAAGGAAAAAATAATGCAACCGATGCACAAGAAGGTGATACCGGTGTGCCCTGGGCCATTGGTTCTAAAAAAGGCGGACATAAGGAAATTCACCCGGAACTGGGCAATGAAAAAAGTTTTAAGCATCTCGTAAAAGCAGCGAACGATCAGGGCCTTGAAATTGCACTTGACCTGGCCTTTCAGGCAGCGCCAGATCACCCCTACCTGAGCAAACATGAGGAGTGGTTCAAGAAACGTCCTGACGGAACCATGCAATACGCCGAAAATCCGCCAAAAAAATATCAGGATATCGTCAATTTCTATTGGGAGGGGCATGATTATAAAAAGATGTGGAAGGAGCTGCTGAGCGTGGCCATGCATTGGATCGATCTTGGGGTCAAGATTTTCCGGGTAGATAACCCGCATACCAAACCCTTTCATTTCTGGAACTGGTTTATTGCCGAAATAAAAGCAAAACATCCAGATGTGCTTTTTCTTGCCGAAGCCTTCTCGCGTCCCAAGATCATGCAGCAGTTGGCCAAGCAAGGCTACAGCCAATCCTATACGTATTTTACCTGGCGTACCAGTAAGCATGAACTAATTACATACATGAATGAGCTCACGCAGACCAACCAGAAGGAATACTACAGACCTAACTTCTGGCCGAATACACCAGACATTAATCCGTATCACCTGCAACACGCAAATGAAGCCCAGCACAGCATCCGTTATGCGCTGGCCGCGATGCTAAGTGGAAATATAGGCCTGTACGGCCCAGTATACGAATTCATGGAATCTGCACCCATGCCAAGGAAAGAGGAATATCTGGATTCAGAAAAATATCAGATACGGCACTGGGACTGGAACGGCGATAATCGTCTCATTCATCTCATCACGCGCATGAATTTCATACGTAGGGAAAATACGGCCTTACAACAAACCAATAATATCAGGTTTTGTACAGTTCACAATGAAGCATTGCTGGCATTTTACAAATGGGACGAAAAGCGGGAAAATGAGTTGCTTATTGTCATAAGCCTTGATCCTGATCAATCCCAGAGCGGTTACGTACAGCTCCCGCTGGAAGAATTAAAAATTTATGCGGGCTATCATTTGCATTTAAAGGATCTGGTAACCGCAAATCACTACACGTGGTACGATGAATGGAATTATGTGCAACTCAATCCAGATTTGCCCTTCCATATATTTCAGATTCACAAATAGTGTAATTATCGAACAGCCTGAATGCATTACAAACCCCTAAACCAACCAACTAGTTTCATTTTGTAAAATATCTTATTAAATAACCAACTTATGTCTGCTTCAGAAGAAATACATAAAAACCTGATCTTTAAATATGATTGTAATTGGGAAGAGCTCCTCGATCAAGAGCGCTTTCAAAAGGAATTCTGCGAGGATATTTTAGAGCCTTACATTATCAATCAGCGCTGGTATGGCGGTAAGGCAAGTGCCTTGAAATATATTGAAATCATAGACTGGTTTCCCATACAGCGGGATGCAGATCGATTTTATGGAGTTGTTCTTGAAGTGAATTTTAAAGAGGCCTTTGTGCAAAATTATTTTATGCCCATAGGTTTTGTGACCGATAGTGATTATGCACAGGATAATGTGATCGCACATCTTGATCTCAATGGACAGCGGGGATATCTTGTAGATGCCCTTCAACTGGAAGTATTTAGAAAACAGATTTTTGAAAAAATTCTTGAAGGGGAAAAATTTCGCTATAAGAATGTAGCATATCGCCGGGGGTATTTTAACGAAGCGAAATCCTATGAAAGCAGCAGGTTTCTGGGAGTAGAACAAAGTAATACTTCTATTGTTTACAATGAATCACAGATCTTAAAGATTTTTAGACGTGTTTATGTTGATGAAAATCCAGATTATGAGATCAGTAAATACATGACCATAAAAGGGGTTTTTAAAAACACGCCCAAATATCTAGGAAGTATTACCTTGAGGTTTAGTGATAAAAATGTCATTACATTAGGGCTTTTACAGGAACTGGTCCCTAACCAGGGCGATGCCTGGGCCTATTTCACAGACAATTTAAAGGCCGCTTTTGAAGAGCTTTCCCGCCAGCAAATAGACGTTTACCAACTTCATAAAACGCGTAATTTTCAGCAGATACAACTCAGTAAGTTGCCTGAGAATATTTTAACCTGGTGCCCCAAGGCATTTTTTAAGGATGTATCCCAACTTGCCAAAAGAACGGCAGAAATGCATATTGGTTTAGGTCAGGAACGCGTAAACAATGCATTTACACCACAGGCTTTTGGCAATGATTATACGGTTTGGCTCAAAAACCGATTGATTTATCAATTTGAAAACAGGACCAATCTGGTTGAAAACAACCTGCATAAGCTTGAAGATATGCGACTGGAGCTCGCGCATGAATTCCTGAGCAATAAGAAAATCATAAGGAAACGATTACTTGATTTTGACGAAGATAAGTTAAAAAGTGAGCGGCTGCGTATACATGGGGATTACCACCTGGGTCAGGTACTGGTAAATGATGGTGATTTTTATATCATAGACTTTGAAGGCGAGCCAGAAAGTACGATCAGGGATCGTAAGGTTAAGCAGCCGCCCATTAAAGATATTGCAGGAATGTTCCGGTCTTTTCATTATGCGATTTATGCTACTATCTTTAACAATCAGGAAAGTTACGACTACAAAATAGAAGATCTTTTTCATGTGGCAGAAGTACTGTATAGCCACATGGTAGGGGTATTTTTAAAAACATATATAGGTGCGGTTCAAAAAGCAAATTTGAACATTGGCTATATAAACGAAATTGAATTTTTACTGCAATATTGCCTTTTGGAAAAAGCTGTTTACGAATTGGGATATGAACTGAACGCACGCCCCCGATGGGCCATAATTCCGCTAAAAGGCATTTCAAACATACTTAACTCGATCGAAAATGAATAATGTACAGGCATATAGCCTTTTTACAGATTTTGATATTTACCTTTTTAAAGCAGGAAGGCATTACCAACTTTATGAAAAAATGGGATCGCATCCCATGACCGTAGATGGCGTGGAAGGCACTTATTTTGCGGTATGGGCACCCAGTGCGCAAGCCGTATCCGTAGTTGGTGATTTTAATTTCTGGCTTGAAGGGGAACATGCACTTAAAGTTCGCTGGGATGATAGCGGCATCTGGGAAGGTTTTATTCCCGGGATACAGGCCGGTACCATTTATAAATATAAAATACAATCTACTGTAAATGGTGTAAAAACAGAAAAGGCAGATCCTTATGCGAGACGCTGTGAACATCCACCTAAAACAGCCTCGATAGTTTATAAGGCTGACTATAAATGGAAAGATACCAAATGGCTTAAAAACCGAAAGAAGAAAAATGACCTGGATACGCCGTTTTCGGTTTATGAAGTGCACTTGGGATCCTGGAAGAGGAGGGTGGAAGAAGACCGAAGCCTTAGCTATACGGAACTTTCAAAGGAACTGGTAGATTATATGCAGGAGATGCAATTTACCCATGTGGAATTTATGCCCATTATGGAATATCCCTACGATCCCAGTTGGGGCTATCAATTGACCGGTTATTTTGCACCCACATCGCGGTTTGGTTTTCCGGAAGAATTTATGCTGCTTGTGGATAAACTCCACCAGGCGGGGATAGGTGTAATCCTGGATTGGGTACCTTCCCACTTCCCAGAAGATAAGCATGGTCTGGGCAATTTTGACGGTTCCCATTTATACGAACATCCAGATAGAAAACGGGGTTACCACCCAGATTGGAAATCGCTGATCTTTAATTATGGCCGTGCGGAAGTGCGTTCGTTTTTGATCAGCAATGCGCTTTTTTGGTTAGAGAAATACCATATCGATGGGCTACGTGTAGATGCAGTGGCTTCTATGTTATATCTTGATTATTCGAGGGAAGAGGGCGAGTGGGAACCTAATGAATTCGGTGGTCGGGAAAACCTGGAAGTTATATCATTCTTAAAAGAATTCAATGAGGCGGTGTATGCAAATTATCCTGATGTGCAGACTATTGCCGAAGAATCTACCAGTTTTCCGCAGGTTTCACGACCTACATTTACAGGAGGTCTCGGGTTTGGGATGAAGTGGATGATGGGCTGGATGCACGATACGCTTTACTACTTTCAAAAAGAATCCATATATCGAAAACACCATCAGGATGATATAACATTCAGTCTTACCTACGGCTTTACCGAAAACTTTATGCTGCCGCTTTCCCATGATGAGGTTGTTTATGGCAAAAAATCGTTGCTAGACCGTATGCCGGGAG
The DNA here is from genome assembly GCF_000733945.1 of Flavimarina sp. Hel_I_48. Taxonomy (NCBI): domain Bacteria; kingdom Pseudomonadati; phylum Bacteroidota; class Flavobacteriia; order Flavobacteriales; family Flavobacteriaceae; genus Flavimarina; species Flavimarina sp. Hel_I_48. Next base: position 925,662 of record NZ_JPOL01000002.1, on the reverse strand, counting down.
ATGAGTGGCAGCGTTTTGCAAACTTGCGTGTGCTTTATGGTTATATGTTTACGCATCCCGGTACCAAGCTTATATTTCAAGGTGGAGAATTTGGACAGTCGGGCGAATGGAATTTTCAACAAAGTCTGGACTGGCATTTGTTGGAATATAAAGCGCATAGCGGAATAAAGGAAACCGTAACCGCCCTCAATGTTTTGTATAAAACGCAACCCGCGTTGTACGAGAAACAGTTCAGCCCTGATGGCTTTGAATGGATTGAGCTCAATGACTCTGAAAACTCGGTTTTGACCTATTTGAGAAAGGGCCACAAGGACAGGGATACATTGATGATAGCGGTCAATTTCACGCCGGTTCCACGTTACAATTATAGAATAGGTATGCCTGCTACTACTTTTCCAAAAGGTAAAAAAGCAAAACAGGTTTTCAACAGCAACGAACTAAAATTTGGCGGTAGCGGAGACCATGTAATAGCAGATGTAACGATAGATGAAAGTGGCTGGAATGGTCATGCCAATTCCATCACCCTGGATATTCCCCCCTTATCTGTTGTTGTATTTTCGGCAAAATAAGGGTGGTTTTCAGTCATTTTTAGGCTTAAAACACCCATATATTCAAATCAAAAGTTTTTAAAAGTGCCTGAGATAACGTCTATTTGCATTTCAATTTAGAGATTTAAAAAATGATCATAGATACAGAACTGGAACAAAAAGGTAATGAGTTTCCCAATGCGGTGGTGCACATGCGCAAAGAGGTGGACACTCTTTTTTTTGAGACAGAAAACAAGGTCATTCTTGAATTGACCATTCTTCGGGACAGTGTTATCCGCTTTCGTTATGGAACACGAGGGAACCTTCAAGAGGATTTTTCCTACGCTATTGACAGGCAGGAAGTTCGTGGAGGCTATAATGAACTTGCCATTACTGAAGATGAAGAATTCTATATCGTAACAACCTCAAAATTGGTTGTGAAGATTGAAAAAAAGAGCCTACAGACCCATATATTAGACAAAAATGGCACAATAATCAATGAGGACGAGATCGGTTTTCACTATGAAGAAAGTTTTCTTTATGGGGGGAATATTGTCAAAATGAGCAAAAAAGTGCAGGCCGGCGAAGGTTTTTACGGTATGGGCGATAAGCCTATGCACACAAACCTGCGCGGTAAGCGCATGCAAAACTGGTCTACGGATTCGTACGCTTTTGCAAAAGATCAGGATCCTATTTATAAATCTGTGCCGTTTTATATAGGACTGAACCAGAAACAAGCATACGGAATTTTCTTTGATAATACCTTTAAATCCCATTTTGATTTTTGTCAGGAGCGCCTGGATGTGGCCAGTTTCTGGGCAGAGGGCGGGGAAATGAATTACTATTTCATTTATGGCCCAAGCATGTCTGAAGTTGTTCAAAATTATACCCATCTTACCGGAAAACCAGATATGCCCCCATTATGGACGCTCGGTTTTCAGCAGTGCAAATGGAGTTATTATCCTGAAGCGCGGGTAAAGGAAATTACGAATACGTTCAGGGAATTAAAAATTCCATGTGATGGTATTTATCTAGATATTGATTATATGGAAGGGTTTAGGTGTTTTACCTGGAACAAGGAATATTTTCCCGATCCTAAACGTATGGTAAAAGAACTGGCAGATGACGGTTTCAAAACCATTGTCATTATTGATCCGGGAATTAAGTTAGATCCTGATTACTGGGTATATAACGAAGCTCTGGAAAATGATTATTTCTGTAAACGCGCTGATGGTCCCCCAATGATAGGAAAAGTCTGGCCAGGGGAATGCGCTTTTCCTGACTATACTAATCCTGATGTGCGTGAATGGTGGGCCGGTCTTTTTCAGGAACTTATAGAGGATATAGGGGTTAAGGGCGTATGGAATGATATGAATGAGCCCGCGGTCATGGAAGTACCGGGCAAAACCTTTCCTGATGATGTGCGCCATAATTATGATGGCCATCCCTGTAGTCATAGGAAAGCACACAATATTTACGGTACGCAAATGGCGCGGGCCACGTATGAAGGTGTTAAAAGATTTATTTATCCGAAAAGGCCTTTTGTAATTACACGTTCGGCTTATAGTGGCGCACAGCGCTATACTTCTTCCTGGACGGGAGACAATGTGGCTACCTGGGAACATCTTTGGGTAGCAAATATACAGGTACAACGTATGTGTATTTCCGGAATGTCTTTTACGGGAACAGATATAGGGGGATTTGCCGAGCAGCCTACGGGTGAACTTTTTGCGCGGTGGATTCAATTGGGCGTTTTTCATCCTTTCTGCCGGGTACATTCATCAGGTCATCATGGTGATCAGGAACCGTGGGCTTTTGGTGATGAGGTAACTGATATTTCAAGAAAATTTATTGAAATAAGGTATACTTTGCTTCCATATTTATACACCATGTTCTATGATTATTCCACAAAAGCGGTGCCCATGCTAAAGCCATTGGTCTATTATGATCAGGAGGATACGCACACGCACTATAGGACAGATGAATTTATTTTTGGCGAGAAAATACTGGTTTGCCCCATTACAGAACCCAATGCACGTGGCCGCCGCATGTATCTGGCACGTGGTCGCTGGTACAATTTCTGGGACCACAGCATTGTAGAGGGAGGTAAGGAATTGTGGGTAGATGCAGATATTGCGTTTATGCCCATCTTTATTAAAGAAGGTGCCATGATCCCCAGGTATCCCGTACAGCAATATGTAGGGGAGAAAAGCATTGAAGAACTGGTTATTGAAACCTTCTATAAAGAAGGTATAGAGCGCTCCAGCGTTTATGAAGATGCGCAGGACGGTTACGATTATAAAAAAGGAAGATATTCCCTAAGGGAATTCAAATTGACGGGTAAAGAGCAGGAAGTTATTATCCAGCAGCACAAGACAGGCACTTTTATTACGGATTATGAGTATTTAATGTTGAAATTTATTGGTTTTCCGTTTGAGGTAAAAAAGATAGAAATTGATAATGTGGCCTACAATTTGAATGAACTGGATTATGATGTAGAGAAAAAGTGGTTAAAAGTCACTAAAGAGTTTACCGAAATTCACATTTTGGGATAAATACAAATTATATTAAATTTCACCCCTAATATCAGAGATATGAAAATGAATAAATTAGTACTTATAGCTGCCTTGATTTTTATGGCGAGTGGCTGTAAAACGAGTCCGTTTACGGGTAAGCAGACTCTAAATTTCGTTAGCAATGATGAGTTGTTCCCGATGTCTTTTCAACAGTACAATCAGTTTTTATCAGAAAATAACGTAGTTACTGGCACGGCAGAATCTCGTATGGTAAAACAAGTTGGAGAAAAAATCGCCGTTGCTGCAGAGCGTTATTTAACGGCACTGGGTTACCCTGGCTATCTCAAAGACTATAAATGGGAATACAACCTTGTAAAGGACGATGCGGCCAATGCATTCTGTATGCCTGGTGGCAAGATCGTAGTCTATACGGGTATTCTTCCCATAACGGGTGACGAAGCAGGACTTGCAATGGTGATGGGGCATGAACTGGCACACGCACTTGCAAATCATGGAGCCCAGCGTATGAGCGCTTCACAAGTGCAACAAGGTGTGGGCCTGGCCGGCGGCCTTGCTTTAGGTGATTCAAAAAGTGGGCAACTTTTTAATCAATACTACGGTACGGCGAGTCAGGTAGGCCTTATGCTTCCCTTTAGCCGAAAACATGAGTCAGAAGCAGATGAGATAGGTACAATCATAGCTGCCATCGCTGGTTATGATCCTGCGGAAGCGGCCGAATTGTGGAAGAGAATGCAAGCCAAATCTGGCGGGCAGGAACCTATGGAAATCATGAGCACGCACCCTTCTTCTGCTTCCAGGATACAAGCGCTCACGGCACTTGTACCAAGGGCAAAACAAGAAGCTGCCAAATTTGGCGTGACTACATTTAAAAGTTAGGTTTTAATATGTAATTCAACTTCGTAATGATGAATAAGACCGTACAGGGAATGTATAATACTTCCTTCTGTACGGTTTTTTTTATTTCCGTATGGCTAAAAAAGTTACGGATAGATAATGTGGTTTTTAAATATTATAGCACGCAAAGCTATAGATTTGGACAAAATTAACTACCACTATGGAAAATCTGCCTAAAGGCGATAAGAAACTGCTCAACGCGTGGGCATTTTATGACTGGGCAAATTCTGTTTATAGTCTTGTGATCGCATCTGCGGTTTTCCCCATTTTTTATGGGGCACTTACCGTAGTGCGCGACGACGATGGAAAGATCATTAATGATACGGTACACTTTCTGGGTTTTGATTTTAACAACGATACGCTTATTAGTTACGTGACGGCAGCGGCTTTCCTGATGGTTTCCATATTAAGCCCATTATTGAGCGGTATTGCAGATTATTCTGGGGAAAAGAAAGGTTTTATGAAGTTTTTCTGCTATCTGGGAGCCTTGAGTTGCATCGGTCTTTTTTGGTTTGATATGACCTATTTATGGTTTGGATTGTTATGCTATTTTCTCGCATTGATAGGTTTCTGGGCCAGTTTGGTTTTTTATAATTCCTATTTGCCTGATATCGCTTTCCCAGAACAGCAGGATCGCATCAGTGCAAAAGGATTCTCAATGGGTTATTTAGGGAGTGTGATACTTCTGGTAATCTGCCTGGTAATGATTTTATTTTATGATACTTTCGGTTTTGAGAGTGAAGATCTGCCTACGCGATTATCTTTTGTACTTACCGGACTCTGGTGGATAGGTTTTAGCCAATACACGTATTATTATCTTCCTAAAGGGAATACAAGACAAAAAGTAACGAAAAACGTTCTTTTTAACGGATTTAGGGAACTACGAAAAATCTTTACTAAAATCAAGGCAAACAAATCCCTGCGAACGTATTTAAGCGCTTTTTTTATGTACAGTATGGCGGTGCAGACCATTATGCTCGTTGCGGTTTATTTTGGTATTGAAGAGTTGGACTGGGGTACGAGCGATAGCACCATTGGACTTATCGTGAGTATTTTATTGATCCAATTGGTCGCTATTTTAGGAGCCTGGGGCGCGGCAAAAATCTCGGCGCGATTTGGTAATATTCAGACGCTTATAGTGATCAATATTGTATGGGTTTGTATTTGTGTTTATGCCTATACCATAACGTCGCCCATGCAGTTTTATATCACTGCTGCTTTCGTGGGCCTGGTTATGGGCGGAGTACAATCCCTATCCCGTAGCACGTATTCTAAAATGATCCCAGAGGGCGAAAAAGACACCGCATCCTATTTTAGCTTTTATGACGTGTCCGAAAAAATAGGGATTGTCATTGGTATGAGCAGCTATGGTTTTGTGGCACAGCTTACCGGTAGCATTCGGTATGCGATCCTGTTTTTTATTGTCTTTTTTATTGCAGGATTGGTCCTGCTGTTTTTCGTCCCACGTAAAAGGTTAAGAACAGAATAAGCTCAAAATAGACAATAAAAGTCTTTGCCTTGAAGTAGTCCTGCGGAAAATGTAAGGCATTTTTCAAATAAACTTAAAGCAAATAAAACCTACATGAGAAATTCTCGTACGGTAAAGTAAAGTAGTTCAGTCCTCATGTAGGTTTGTTGTGGTCAATTTCTCTTTCCAAAGATTAGCTCCGTTGGGTTTAAATTTAGCGAAGTACTATGATTTCCCTAAGTTTTCTTGTTGAAAACCTAAGCACTTATAGAAATCAATTTGAAATACTTCCAGATCCCACTACGCTGCTATCTTCTTGTGAAGGTTTGCCCGAATATTCAATATCTCCAGATCCTGTAATCCTGGCCTTTAATTTACCGCCATCGCAATGTAAACTGATGTCTCCAGACCCCGCAATACTCGCATCTGCATCAGTGGCGCTTAGATCACTGGCATGAATATCCCCGCTACCGCGCAGGTCTAATTCCACTTTTTGCGCCGTGCCTTTTAACGTAAGATCACCAGAACCCCTTAAGTTTGCTTCAACATTTGTGGCGTTTACTTCAAGAATGATGTCACCGCTACCTGATAATGCGGTTGAAAAAGTAGATATGACAATAGGGTCCCTGGCCACCACATCACCAGAACCCGATAGGTTAACTTCGCTGAGTTCTTTAAAAGGGACGGTTACCGTAATTGTTTTGTTATTGCTGGGCTGGAGGTTCATACGGTCTTCAATTTCTATGCGCAATACATTTCCTTTTACTTCGGTAATAACATGATCCAGTAGGTTGCTTTCACCTTCCAGTTTGACGGTTCCCTCTTCTCCGGCAACAAGAAATACATCAAAAAATCCTGCTACATGTACGGCATCATAAGAGCCTAATTCACGGGTGGTCTGTGTCATCGAGCCATTACCTTCAACTTTTTTTGAGCCCCATTGTGCATGCGCCGCAGTAGAAAGTCCTATGGCAAGGAAAATAAATAGTAATTTTTTCATGATTTTGATAATTTTTGTTGGTTATTGATTGGTTTATTTTTTTTCGAAAGTTACTCCACCGTATTCTGAACTAATGGTAATATTATTTTCCGCATTTGCCCCTCCATAATTTCCTTTGTAATATTTATTTGAAGATTCTATACGCCTGGTCACCATATCGAACTCCTCTTCTCCTGATAGGCCGGCATATTCAAGGGAAATGGTAAAGTTGAAATGATAGTCTTGTGCATACCCCAGGCGTATGTTTGCATAATCTGTATTAATATTGACATTTCCTGCGTCAGCAGTGAGTTCGCTTATTTTTATGGAGCCATAATCTGCGCTGAGGTCTACGTCGCCACTTACACGCCCCATTCTTAAGGACAGGTAATCACCGCTACCGTCAATAGCGCCTATCTGATCTATATCTAAATTGCCATAATCACAGGTAAAACGGAGTGATTTTAGGCTGTTAAAGGTAGATTTTGTGTAATCTGCGCTAAGTTCAATTTCCCCGCCCTTCTCTATGGTAAATGAGGAATAATCTGCGTTGATCTTACCGCTTTTCATAAAGCCAATGGTGGTGTTGTTTGTATAATCAAAGCGCAGCATATTATTGTCAGCGAGCAGTTCACCCACTTCCAAATGACCATAGTCACAGGAAATAGCAGCCCTTCCTTTTAATTTGTTCAGATAAATGCCACCGTAATCATTGTTGAGGTCCACGGAATTTGTGATAGGCATTTTAACGGTGTAATTGATTTCCATGTTTACATTGTTGTTGGAAATGCTTGAAGTCAAACTGCTCCACCACGATTGGCTTTCCCTTTTAAATTTTGTTTCTGCCATGACCTGTTGGGAACTCGCCTCAAATAAAACATCAATTTCATCAAGTTTGCGCAGTACCTGTTCCTCATTGTTACCATCTGTGGTGACGACGACGGTAATTTCTATGCGGTTTTCATTCCAGCTGGTAATATTGAGATTTCCGTAGCTGTTTGTTATTTTTAAAAGCGCATCCGCATTTACATTATATTCTTTTTTAATCGTTTTTTCCTTAGTATAGCGGCCCTTTATACCATTTGAAGCAAAGGTGTTCGCAAATACTATTGTGGTCATAAACACCAGTAAAAGTGTTTTAAAATAGCTGTTTCTCATCTTTTTTGTTTTTTAAGTGTTCTTTTTCATCCAGTTGTATCATGACTTCTTTCAACAGGTCAATTCGCATTTGAAAGTTTGTGATCATGGCATAGATCACGCGTTTGTCTTCCCCACTTTCTGAAAGGTCTTTTTTTAGTTGTGTGTAATTTAGTTCCAGTGTATTGAGTTGGGTTAGTGCATCGTCTATCAGTTTTTTATTTTCGGGGCTGCGCCGTTCTTTAACCTTGTACAATTCGCTGGCGATTGCTGCGCTAAAGAAGTCCTGCGTTTCTTCCATTTGTGGGGAAACCGCGGCAAGTTCTTTACTTGTCGCACTGTTGTTTTTTATTAAGGATAACATCACGATAAATACGAGGGAAGCTGCCACGGCCAGTGGTTTCCACCAGAAACGCATGCTAATTGTCCTGTTTTCATCCGTTTTTTGGCCTAATTTGGTCATAAATCGCTCCCTATGGCCATTTTTTGGATCTGCCAGATCCCAGCAATCTTCCTTTTGGCCGTTAAACCAATCTTCTATATTTTCTTTTTCCATGGCATTATTTTAATTCTTTGAGCTTTTTTAGCTGGTGGCCAGTTTGTTTCTCAGGCTTTCTTTTGCCCGGGATATCATCGTTCTGCAATTGGCGTAACTTATTTTTAAAATGGCACTTACTTCTTTATAATCATAACCTTCGATGAGGTGGAGGCTGAGGACAATACGGTAATTCTCCTTAAGCGCGTTCATGCTATTCATTACCTGTTGCACCTCTAATACACTGGTGTCGCAGGGCGTTGCCGCAGGTTCATCCTCCAGTTTGTAGAGGCTGTTGTCAAGCGGTACTTCCGCCAGGCGAAGTTTTTTACGATAGGCGCTGATACTTGTGTTTACAACAATGCGTTTGAGCCAACTACCAAAACTTGCTTCACCCTTAAATGTTTCCAGCTTTGTAAAAGCGATAAGGAATGACTCCTGCATGACATCTTCCGCCTCTGCGCTATCCTTGACAATGCGCAGTGAAGTATTGTACATCGCTTTATAATAGCGATCGTAAACTTCTAACTGCGCCGCCTGTTCTTTATTAAGGCAACGCTGCAAAAGGACTTCAATATCAAGGTGTGTTAGCGTCAATTTTAATATGGTTTCTTTATAGAGATGGGACAATTTACCTTTTGTTACAGTTTATAAAATTTATTTTTTGCTCAAGGCGGAAGAAAGCCCATAATATCTAGGCTGGCATAGTGATTGAACATTAGTAATAAATAAGCTCAGTAAGATGCCCTTGAGCATCGCAAATGCTGAAATAGATTGAAAAACCCTTAAAAGACCGCCCTTCACATGGTTTTTAGCTTTGTGACAGAGTGGCGTTATAATTATATGGCTAGAACAAAATTTACAGATATTGACAGTTTGTCATTGCAGGACTTTGATGGAGATGCAGAATTGATCCCGTTGATGACACCAGAAGATGAAGATGAAATAAACCGTGAAGAACTACCAGAAACCCTTCCCATATTGCCTTTGCGCAATACTGTGCTTTTTCCCGGGGTGGTGATACCCATTACCGCTGGCCGCGATATGTCTATTGAATTGATCAACCAGGCGAATAAAGGCAATAAGATTATAGGCGTAGTTTCACAAAAAGATGAAAATGTAGAAAACCCCGGTCCTGAGGATATCAATTCCATTGGGGTGGTCGCACGTATTTTGCGTGTGCTAAAAATGCCTGATGGTAACGTGACCGTTATCATTCAAGGTAAAAAGCGTTTTAGTGTTGCTGAGGTAATTACCGAAAAGCCCTATCTTGTTGCCACCGTACGCGAAGTTCCAGAAGCGCGGCCCGCTGAAGACAGTAAAGAGTTTGGTGCGATAATAGATTCCATCAAGGAACAGGCGCTTAAGATCATTAAGGAATCCCCTAACATTCCCAGTGAGGCCGGTTTTGCGATCAAGAACATAGAGAGTAATTCGTTCCTTATCAATTTTGTAAGCTCAAACATGAGCCTCAATGTGGAGGAAAAACAAAAATTACTGGAGATCAATGACCTGCAGGAACGTGCTATGCAGACCTTGCGCCATATGAATACCGAAATGCAGAAACTAGAGCTGCGCAACGATATTCAGAGCCGCGTGCACAACGATATGAGTCAGCAACAGCGGGAGTATTTCCTGCACCAGCAAATGAAAACCATTCAGGAAGAACTGGGCGGTGTTTCCCAGGAGGATGAGCTTGACGAACTACGGGAGAAGGCGAAGTCAAAAAAATGGGATGATAAGGTCAAAAAGCACTTTGATAAGGAGTTATCGAAGATGCAGCGCATGAATCCGCAGGTTGCGGAATACAGTATCCAACGCAACTATCTTGATCTTTTTGTAGATCTTCCCTGGAACAAATTCAGCAAGGATAAATTTGATCTTAAACGTGCGCAACGCATTTTAGATCGGGATCACTACGGTCTGGAAGATGTTAAAAGACGAATCATAGAATATCTGGCCGTGCTAAAACTGCGGAACGATATGAAATCTCCCATTTTATGCCTGTACGGACCTCCAGGTGTGGGTAAAACCAGTTTGGGAAAATCTGTCGCAGAAGCACTGGGGCGCGAGTATGTACGCATGAGCCTTGGCGGACTGCGGGATGAGGCAGAAATTCGCGGTCACCGTAAAACGTATATAGGTGCCATGCCCGGCCGAATTATTCAGAGTTTGAAAAAAGCGGGTACGAGCAATCCTGTTTTTGTTCTGGATGAGATCGATAAATTGAATACTTCCCATCAGGGGGATCCTTCTCCCGCGTTGCTGGAAGTATTGGACCCTGAGCAAAACAGCGAGTTTCATGATAACTTCTTAGAAATGGGATTTGACCTTTCTAAAGTTATGTTTATCGCTACCGCAAACAACCTGAATACCATACAGCCCGCGCTTCGCGACCGTATGGAAATCATAAATGTCACCGGTTATACCATTGAGGAAAAAGTGGAAATAGCGAAACGTCACTTGCTTCCCAAACAATTGGAAGAACATGGAGTCGCAAAAGACCAGTTGAAAATATCCAAACCCAATCTTGAGCGCATCGTAGAAGGATATACCCGAGAATCTGGCGTGCGTGGACTGGAAAAACAAATCGCAAAAATGGTGCGTTACGCAGCCAAAAACCTGGCGATGGAAGAGGAGTATGTCTCTAAAATCACACCAACCGAAATTATGGATGTATTGGGTTCTCCTAAAATGGAACGCGATAAATATGAGAACAATGACGTTGCCGGTGTAGTTACCGGGCTTGCCTGGACACAGGTAGGTGGTGATATTCTTTTTATAGAATCCATCCTTTCTAAAGGGAAAGGGAACCTTAATATTACAGGTAACCTGGGGAAGGTGATGAAAGAAAGCGCCACCATTGCCATGGAATACATTAAGAGCAACGCGGAAGAGATTGGCCTTGATCCAGGTATTTTTGAAAAGTACAATGTACATATTCACGTGCCGGAAGGAGCAACCCCTAAAGATGGACCAAGTGCGGGAATTACGATGCTGACGTCATTAGTGTCATTGTTCACGCAGCGCAAAGTGAAAAAAGATATCGCGATGACCGGTGAAATCACCCTTCGTGGAAAAGTACTTCCCGTAGGCGGAATCAAGGAGAAAATCCTTGCCGCAAAAAGGGCACGCATCAAGGAAATTATGATGTGCAAAGAAAACGAGCGTGACATAAAAGAGATTAAGCAAGAATATCTTAAGGGACTTAAGTTTCACTACGTGAACGATATGAGCGAAGTACTTGAAATCGCACTTACAAAAGAAAAAGTAAAAAACCCAAAGATCTTGTAATACTAGAAAACATTGTTTTTATACTAATTTTCGGTCAAAAACCCGGACTATCCACAAGATGTTCCGGGTTTTTTAATCCCCTGAAATAAAGTAAACTTGTAACCGTTTTCTAAATGATCCTAACCCGCTGCTAGTTATGCTTAAATTTTTACCGTTTGTAATGCTTTTTTTAGGCACCACAACGGTATGGGCACAATTGGGCGGTAGGGACACGTATCAATTTTTAAACCTGGTGTCATCGCCAAAACAGGCTGCACTGGGCGGTAAAGTACTTACAGATTACAGTTACGATCCCACATCTGCTTTATTCAACCCCGCAACGATCAATGCGGAAATGGATAATCAACTTTCCCTGAATTACGTCAATTATTTAGCAGATGTAAATTATGGAAGTGCCAGTTATGCCTATCTCTATGATCGCCGAACACAAGTGATTCATGCCGGGGTGACCTACATCAATTATGGCAACTTTGACGGTTATGATGAGAGCGGGGTTTCTACCGGGGATTTTAGTGGGGGGGAAGTCGCTGTGTCCTTGGGCTATGCGTATAACATACCGTATTCAGATTTTTATGTAGGTGCCAATGCAAAATTTATATCCTCAAAATTAGAGGAATTTACTTCCCTGGGGGTCGCGGCAGATTTGGGGATTATATATGTCAATGATGATCTGAAACTTAATATTGGTGCGGTGGTTCGCAATATAGGTACGCAGATTACCACCTACGATGCGATACGCGAAAGTCTTCCGCTAGAGGTTGATCTTGGCTTTTCCCAGCGCCTGCCACGGGTTCCTGTACGCTGGCATCTTACCTTTGAAAATTTACAACTGTGGAATATCGCTTTTCAGAATTCCGCCAGGATAACACAGGATCTTGAAGGCAATGAAACCGGGGAGGACATCAATTTCGTGGATAATGTTTTTCGGCATACTATCCTGGGTGCAGAATTGTTTCCGGAAGGTGGTTTTAATATTCGGTTGGGCTATAATTTTAGGCGGGGAGAGGAATTGCGTATTGTAGATCAACGCAGTTTTGCCGGGCTAAGTGCAGGTTTTTCGATCAAGTTTAATAAATTGCGTCTTAGTTACAGCTATGCCCGCTACAACAGTGCTGCAAGTTCTGGCTTTTTTGGATTGAATCTGGATTTGCAATAAGATTTCCCCTAATCCCAGAAGGGGGAACAATAGCTGACTGTAATTGGACTTTGCACTATTTCAATAAGAATGTTAAGAACTACTATAATTAGGAATAGGAATAAAAATAATAATAGCAATAAAAAATAACGAAGGTTGAAAAAAATCACCATTGCCATAGACGGTTATTCTTCTACGGGTAAAAGCACCATTGCCAAGCTTCTTGCTAAAGAACTTGGTTATATTTATGTAGATACGGGTGCCATGTACCGCGCGGTGACGTTGTACACGATGCGTAACTTGTTTATTTCAGAAGGTTATTTTGATAAGGAATCCCTTGTACGGCACCTGTTCAAACTTTCTGTGCATTTTGAACGAAATGAGGAAAGTGGTGAAGTGGAGGTTTTTTTGGGTAGTGAAAATGTTGAGAGGGAAATCCGCAACTTAAAGGTGTCCAATTATGTAAGCCAGGTTGCCGCGATTCCCGAAGTACGAAAAATGCTCGTGGAGGAACAGCAGAAGATGGGCGATGGAAAAGGGGTGGTCATGGATGGCCGCGATATAGGTACCGTGGTCTTTCCAGAAGCAGAACTCAAGATATTCATGACTGCATCTGCAAAAGAGCGTGCCCAGCGACGGTATCTGGAACTTACCGAAAGAGGCGAAGACGTCACTTTTGATGAAGTGTTGGAAAATGTTGAAAAACGCGATACCATTGATACCACACGAGAAGATTCCCCGCTTGTTCAGGCTCAGGATGCGATTGCCATTGATAATACGCATACCAATATTCACGATCAATTTCATACTATTCTTCAATTAGCCAAGGACCGCATCTACGGTAGAATTTAACAGATCCTGAATTTTTTAATAAAAACTTCCGCAAAGGCTAAGGTATCCCTAAATTTTGCTTAATTCCCAATTTTTCATGCCTCCCCTCCTCTAATTTTGTGCTGCTGATTCGGGTATTTGAATCAGTAAATTTAAAATTAGAATAGTTATGGCAATTATAGATGATAAAGGGATTACAACTGTGAATCCTGCAAATGGAGAAAAACTGAAAACATACGCATTTATGACAGATCAACAAGCAGCAGATGCTGTTGCCAACTGTCACAAAGCATTTACCCAATGGAAATTAAAATCTGCGGAAGAACGTGGAGAAGTTTTAAAGAAGGTTGGTGAAAATTTAAAGAATAACAAAAAAGAGTTCGTTGATCTAATGATTGACGAAATGGGAAAATTGAAAGCCCAGGGGGAAGATGAAGTAGACCTTTGCGCTGCAATATGTGAATATACCGCTAAAAACGGAATCAAGGAATTAGAAGACGAAGAACGGGAATTGCCTAACGGTGGCCGCGGACTAATAACGCATGCTCCCATTGGTGTCATTTATGGTATTCAGCCATGGAATTTCCCACTATATCAGGTAATGCGCTATACTATCGCCAACTTAATGGCTGGTAACGGCGTATTATTAAAACATGCGGAAGGTGTAACTGGAAGTGCATTGTTGATTGAGCGCGTATTAAAAGAAGCCGGACTTCCTGAAAATCTTTTTACCGTACTTATCATAACCCACGATCAATCAGACAAAATAATTGAGAACGATCAGGTGCGCGGTGTAACCTTTACCGGTAGCCCTAAAGGTGGAAGAGCCGTAGCAGAAAAAGCAGCGGGAGCGCTTAAAAAGACTGTACTTGAACTTGGTTCAAATGATGGCTATATGGTGCTTGATGATGCTGACTTAGAAACTGCTGTAGAATGGTGTGTGAAAGGTAGGATCTACAACAATGGAGAAACCTGTGTAGCAGCAAAACGTTTCATCGTGACCGAAAAGAATTTCGACGCATTTACAGATAAATATGTGGCGAAAATGAAACAGGTCAAGTTGGGCGATCCCAATGATGAGAATACACAATTGGGACCTATGGCTCGTAAAGACTTGAGAGATGATCTTCATGAACAAGTGGAGCAGAGCGTAAAAAACGGAGCAAAAATTCTATGTGGAGGAGAAATCCCTGAAGGGAATGGATCGTACTACCCAGCTACGGTTCTTGTGGATGTAAAACCTGGTCAGCCGGCCTATGATGATGAATTATTCGGCCCGGTTGCATCTATCATCAAAGCAAAAGATGATGAAGATGCCATGCGTATCGCAAATGACAGTCGTTTCGGTTTAGGTGGTGGTATTTTCTCTAAAGATGAAGATAAAGCTTTTGAATTGGCAAAAACGCATTTTGATACCGGTATGGTATTCGTAAATTCTTTTGGCGTAGCACAGCCCAATATGCCTTTTGGCGGAGTGAAGAACTCTGGCTATGGAAGGGAACACGGCGGCTTCGGAATTAAAGAATTCGTAAATAGCAAAGCGATCATGCGTTTAAACAGCTAAGAATTATAGTTTTTAAAATTCAAGGCCAATACCGGTATTTTGCCGGTATTGGCTTTTTCATTATATACAATTTTAGAGTGAAGATTTAGGATAAAAAACAGCTCAATAGGGCGATAATTGGTTGTTTTCCGAATTAAAAAAGGTTGTTTTTCGGTATTTTGGAACGTATTGATATTCATAATTTTAGGGATTCGGTTAAATTTCAATTTTTGCCTTGAATCTTAGGTTGTTTATTATTAGAAATGTTGTACTTTTGCCCTCCTTTTGGCAACGTTAGGAAGCGTCAAAAGGGATTGAAAATCAAAAAAGTAAACCACTTTTGCAAAACTCCGTTGCTTTGCTTCCAGGGTAATGCAGAATACAAATTATTGATCAGCAATGGCTGAAGAAGAAAAAACAAATCCAAATCCTCAGAACGAGGGAACGAAAAAGGAAGTAGCCCAGGCTAAAGAAACCGTAGAGAGAGCAGATTCTATTGATGAAGATTCCCTTGACGAACTTGCGACTAAGGCAAATACTTCTGACGAGCCTAAAAGGCAAGAAGAAGTTGAGATCAAAAGTACGGTAGCCCGTGCGGAAGAACTTGCAACTGGTTCTGTACCTGAATCCAAAGATCATAGAAGTGCGGCGCAGGCCAATCCAGAAAAATTCCTTTCAGAATTTAACTGGCACAACTATGAAGAAGGTATTGACGTCATTGATGACGGCAAGCTTGAAGAGTTTGAAAAGCTGGTAAAGGAAAATTTTGTTGATACCCTTGA